>JALWTJ010000345.1 GCA_027082895.1 Hyphomicrobiales bacterium
GTCCAACCCCGTTCTCCTGTTCATGAAGGGCACGCCGGACTTCCCCCAGTGCGGATTTTCCGGACAGGTGGTCCAGATCCTGAACTATCTGGGGCTGGATTTTGAATCCATCAACGTGCTGGAAAATGACGGCATCCGCCAGGGCATCAAGGAATATTCCGACTGGCCCACCATCCCCCAACTGTATGTGAAAGGGGAATTCATCGGCGGCGCCGACATCGTGCGCGAGATGTTCCAGGCCGGCGAACTGCAGGCCCTGCTGGAAAAGAACGGCATTCCCGTTGCCGCCAAGGCCTGAACCGTGCCCGCCTCCCAAAGGACATGGAACGTCTACCTGTCCGGTGAAATCCACACGGACTGGCGCGAACAGGTGGCGGCGGGCGTTGCTGCTGCCGGGCTCCCGGTGCGTTTTTCTGCCCCCGTCACCGACCATGCCGCATCCGATGATTGCGGTGTGGCCATTCTGGGGGCCGAAGAAAAGAAATTCTGGCACGATCACAAAAGCGCAAAGATCAACGCTATTCGCACCCGCACCCTGATCCGGCAGGCCGATATCATGGTGGTGCGCTTCGGTGACAAGTACCGGCAATGGAACGCCGCCTTTGATGCCGGCATTGCCAGCGCCCTGGACATTCCGTTGATCGTGATGCATCCGGAGGAATATCAGCATGCCCTGAAGGAAGTAGACGCCGCTGCCCTGGCGGTCTGCCAGACCCCCGGACAACTGGTCGACATCCTCACCTATGTCATTACCGGCAAGCTGGCCGGCTGAAACCAGCCCCCTCGCCCGTCTGCCAGCCCCTGCCCCCCCGGAAATGCAACCACCGGGCAGGCATCATTTTCCCTCTTGCCAATGCCGGACAAAGGGCGTCAACATCGGCATGACAGTGAGCGGGGCGAACCACCTGCCCCCTCACACATCTCATCCAAGAGTTGAAAATGACCCTTTCCCGGCACGGCGAGTCACCTCGCACAGGCATTTCGCGCCCCGAATTCATCGCGCTCATCGCCGCCCTGATGTCCCTGAACGCGCTGGCCATCGACGTGATGCTGCCCGCCCTGCCCGCCATCGGGACCAGTTTCCAGATAGCCAATCCCAATGACCGCCCCCTGATCCTGAGCGCCTACATGCTGGGCCTGGGCGCCGCCACCCTGTTCTTTGGCCCCGTGACCGACCGGTTCGGCCGCCGCCCGCCCCTGTTTGCGGGCATCGCAATTTATGTTGGCTCCACCCTGCTGGTTCCCCTTGCCCCCAGCTTTCTTGCCGTTCTGGTGCTGCGCATGATGCAGGGAATGGGCGCTGCCGCATTCCGTGTTGTGGTGCTGGCCGTGGTCCGGGACAAGTATGAGGGGCGTACCATGGCCCAGATCATGTCCCTGGCCTTCATGATGCTGATGCTGGTGCCCATCCTGGCCCCCGGCATCGGCCAGACCCTGTTGCTGATCGGCCCCTGGCAGGGCATCTTCCTCTTTGTCGGGCTGGGCGGCACCCTCACCGGCATCTGGGCCTTTTTCCGCCTGGCCGAAACCCTTGCCCCGGAAAACCGCCGTCCCATCTCCGCAAAGGCGATCGTGGAAGGTTTCCGGGTGGTCTTTACCAACCGCTTTTCCATGCTTTACGCCATTGCCGGCATGCTGGTCTTTGGCACCCTGATGGGCATGATCAACTCCGCCCAGCAGATTTTCGTTGACCACTATCGGCTTGGCCCCCTGTTCCCCCTCGCCTTCGCCGGCATGGCATCCTTCATGGCCCTTGCCTCGTTCCTGAATTCCCGGACGGTGCAGAAGGTCGGCATGCGCCGCATCGTGCATGCAGCCCTGCTGCTGTTCATCACCTCCAGCGCCCTGCTCAGCCTTCTCAGCCAGCTTGTGGATGTTCCCCTGTGGCTGTTCCTCGTTCTGCAGACCATCAACCTGTTCACCTTCGGCTGGACATCAGCCAACATGAACGCTCTGGCCATGGAACCGCTGGGGCAGGTGGCGGGCACCGCCGCCTCCGCCTTCGGGTTTTTCCAGACCATCGGCGGCGCCCTGATCGGCCTGGCCATTTCCCGCGCCTATGACGGCTCCATCACCCCCATTGCATTCGGCTATCTGATCGTGGGGCTGAGCGCCCTGGCCATGGTTCTTTGGGCCGAAAAGGGCCGGCTGTTCGGTGTGGGCACCGAACCGGGCTGATAACCGCCGGAAATGCCGCCCGCCCTGCATTCGTTGCGCTCAACGCGGCCCCGCAGCGAAAATAACCCGCACACCCCTTGCCGCTGCTGTTGCCCCTCGCCGCCGCCTCTTGCCTGTGGAAAGGAAAACGATCGCGCGCTGATTCGCCCCTTCGGTTCCTCCGGGGACCGGACCCGGGGTCCGATTCGCGGACAATTTCCCGTGATTGCCATCATTTCGGGACAATAAGCACTCCCTGAGTTGTCTATCCGGCGAACCTTTGGCTAAGGTTCCCCTCCGGCATCCGTTTCCGGAGCGCCCGGACCAGACTCAATTCGTTCAGGAGAACAAAAGTGTTTCGTTCGTTTTTCCCCATGCCAAAACTGTTTTTTCCGGCGGCCCTGGCATGGATCGCCTTTGCCATGCTTCTCTGGTTCACGGTCAATGACCAGATGGCCGCACTACTCTCCGTCGGGGATCTGATCGGCATCAAGCCGACCGAACAGGATCCCAGCCCCTTTTTCAATCCGGGCAAGGTCTGGCTGTACCAATATGTCCTGATGACCGGCTACCTGTTCTGCGTGCCCTGGTACTTCTACAAGCGAACCCCCTGGTTCTGGTGGTCGGTAGTGGGAACCGTTACCATCCTGGAAGTGGTCTATTTCAACGTGCAGATCAGCGCCTGGATCAATGACTGGTACGGGGATTTCTACAACATGATCCAGCAGGCCCTGACCGAGGCCAATTCGGTTGCACCCGCCGATTTCTACGGCAAGATCTTCACCTTCGCCTATGTGGCCCTGCCCAACATCATGGCACTGGTCCTGAACGCCTTCTTCATTTCCCACTACCTGTTCCGCTGGCGGCGGGCCATGAGCGCCTACTACATGGCCAATTGGCCCACCCTGCGCGATACCGAAGGGGCCTCCCAGCGTATCCAGGAAGATACCCAGCGCTTCGCCCGCATCGTGGAAGGGCTCGCCACCTCCGCCGTGGCCTCGGTCATGACCCTTATCGTGTTCCTGCCCCTGTTGTTCAACCTGTCCCAGAACATCACGGAGCTGCCCCTGATCGGCCCCGTCAACGGCTCCCTTGTCTGGGTAGCGCTGGTTTCGGCGGCCTTCGGTACGGTTCTGCTGGCCGTTGTCGGCATCAAGCTGCCCGGCATCGAGTTCGACAACCAGAAGGTGGAAGCCGCCTACCGCAAGGAACTGGTCTATGGGGAAGACCATGAAGGGCGCTCCCAGCCCGTCTCAATCCGTGAGCTGTTCCGCAACATGCAGAAAAACTACTACCGGCTCTATCGCCATTTCCTCTATTTCAACGTGGCCCGCTACGCCTATCTGCAATTGTCCAACTTCGTGCCCATCATCGCCATGGGCCCGGCCATCCTGACCGGCGCCCTGACCCTGGGCCTGTTCCAGCAGATCAACAATGCCTTTGGCCAGGTGGAAGACAGCTTCAAGTTCTTCGCCTCCTCATGGACCACGATCATCGATCTGCTCGCCGTCTACAAGCGCCTGCGGATTTTCGAAAGCCACATCCCGGCCAATTCTCCCATCGCCTATGATTTCGACCACGAACATTTCCTGGCCTCGGGAGCAGACCCCGCGCAATAAGGCGTTAAAAAGGTCCGGACAGGAAACGATCACACAAAAAAAGGCCGCCCCGAACGGGCGGCCTTTCTGAATGCATATGAAGCAGACAATCAACGGGAATAGAATTCCACCACCAGGTTGGGTTCCATCTGCACCGGATAGGGCACGTCCGAAAGAACCGGGATGCGGGTCAGAACCGCCGTCATCTTTTCGTGGCTGACATCCACATAGTCCGGCACATCCCGCTCGGCCAGCGCGATGGCTTCCAGAAGGATCCCCAACTGCTTGGAACGCTCCCGCACCTCGACCACGTCGCCGACCTTGACCCGGTAGGAAGGAATGTTGACCCGCTTGCCATTGACCAGAACATGGCCATGATTGACGAACTGGCGGGCAGCAAAGACCGTGGGAACGAACTTGGCCCGGTAAACAATGGCATCCAGGCGGCGTTCCAGCAGACCGATCAGGTTCTCGCTGGTATCCCCCTTCATCCGCACGGCCTCGTCATAAACCCGGCGGAACGACTTTTCGGTGATCGAGCCATAATAGCCCTTCAGCTTCTGCTTGGCGCGCAGTTGCAGACCAAAGTCGGAAATCTTGGACTTGCGGCGCTGCCCGTGCTGGCCCGGACCGTATGAACGGACATTGACCGGGCTCTTGGGGCGACCCCAGATATTTTCGCCCAGACGGCGATCGATTTTGTGCTTTTGTGAATGGCGCTTCGACATCGCGGTTTCCTTTCATCACTGAAAAACAAAAGAAACGCGCCCTCCTCTGTCCTGCAAAAAAACCGGCGAACCGCTTCCTGCAGAACCGACAGGCTTCCAGTGACAAGAGAAACCTCGGGTGCGCCTGTAGAAAGCATCAAACCGGACAGCTTCCTTCAGGTGCGCGCGTTCTATGGGGCCACCCGCCAAATGTCAAGCAGCAGTACAACTGGCCCCGGCACCCGGCAACGTCTATAGTCCGGCCACCGGTCAAAGCGGAGGCCAATCCATGGACATCAACACGAAAAACCTTGGGCACACCATCAGGAACATCCGCAGGAAACACCCCCGCAACCTGATGGCAGCCAGTTTTGACCCCGAATGGTTCGAACAGCTTTCCCCGCCCATGCAAAACCGGTTCATGGCCATCATCAATACCGGCATCAAAAACCCGGACAGCACCATGGGAGCCTATGCCATGGATACCGCCGACTATGCCGATTTCGCCCCCTTTTTCGACCGTCTGATCCGCGCCTTTCACAAAATCCCGCAGAACAGGCCCATCCGCCAGATTCACGACTGGAACACGACCACGAAAAACTGCGACCTGGCACAAATCGACCCCGCCCTGAACAACATCTCCATGCGCGTGCGCGTGGCCCGCAATGTCAGCGGTTTTCCCCTGCCCGGCGCCATGAACAGGACTGATCGTCTCCGGTTCGAGGAAATGGCGCGAAAAGCCTTTGCCGCCCTTCGTGCCGACCCCGCCTTTGGCGGGCACTATCTGTCCCTTACCCCCGGCGCTCCCGATGAAATCTCAAAAGAAGAATATCAGTGCCGGGTCGCCGCCCACCAGATGTTCAAGGACATGAGCCGTGACCGGTTCCTGAACGCCGCGGGCATTTCCCATGACTGGCCCCATGGGCGAGGCATGTATGTTTCAGCAAGGGAGGATTTTCTGGTCTGGGTTGGCGAAGAAGACCAGCTCAGGATCATGGCCATGCACACAGGAAGCAACCTGAACGCTCTTTTCGATCGTCTGCACGCGGGCGTGGAACGGCTGGCAGGGCTTTTCCCGCCCTTTGCCATGTCCCCCAAATATGGCGCCATCGCCTCCTGCCCCACCAATCTTGGCGCAGGCATGCGCGCTTCCGTACATGTCCGTCTGCCCCGCCTGTGCGCAAAAGACCCCGGCCTGAAGGAAATCGGCACGCTGGCCGAGCAGTTGGGCCTTGCTGTTCGCGGCGCGGGGGGCGAACATTCCGGTGCAGGTCCGGGCGGTCTGGTGGACATTTCCCCCTCCGCCCGGCTGGGCGTAACTGAAATGCAAATCATGCAACGCCTTCATGAGGGCATTGCCGAACTGTGGAAGCGGGAAAACTCAATCTGAATGTTCCGGGCGCGCGAGTCTGCGCACCGCTGCCAGTTGCGGAAACACGAACCGCCAGCCCGCCGCAATGGCCATGGCCATCGCCCCGCCCAGAGTCACCGCACCAACGGTGCCAATCCAGAATGCCATCGTACCCGCCCGGAATTCTCCCAATTCGTTGGAAGCGCCAAGAAACACGCTGTTGACCGCATTGACCCTTCCGCGAACCGCGTCAGGGGTCCACATCTGAAGCAGGGTTTCCCGAATCACCACCGACACCATGTCCGTTGCCCCGACCAGGAACAGGGCCGGAACCGCCACCCACACGGAGGTGGAGAAACCGAAAATGATGGTAAAAAAGCCGAACGCCGCAACGAACAGCAGCAAAATGCGCCCCGCATGATCGCGCACCGGAAAGCGGGTCATGATCAGCGCCGCAACGATCCCCCCGATCCCCGGCGCTGCCCGCAGCAGTCCCAGCCCCCACGGCCCCACCTCAAGAATATCACGCGCATAGACCGGCATCAGTGCAACCGCGCCTCCGAACAGCACCGCGAACAGGTCAAGGGAAATGGCCCCGAAAACCACCTTCTGCCCCAGGATGAACCGGAACCCGGCCAGCACCATGTTCATGTGCACCGCCTGCCTTTCGCGTGCCTGCACCGGCTTTTCAATGCCCAGCACCAGCAGGAAGCTGCACAGGGCCAGCACGAAAGCCGTGCCGAACGCCACTGGCGCGGAAATCCCGTACAGCAATCCCCCCGCCATCGGTCCCACCACCACGGCCGTCTGCCAGGCCGTGGCATTGACCGTCACCGCGTGGGGAAGTGCCCGCAGGGGCACCAGATTGGGGGCAAGGGACGATTCGGCGGGCGACAGGAAGGCCCGCGCGATACCCAACGCCAACAGAACACCGAAGATGGGCACAACGTCGCCCATGCCGGTCAGCGCAAACAGCAACAGCAACCCAGCGGCACATATCTCCACCCCCAGCGTCACCAGCATGATACCCCGGCGGGAAAAACGATCCGCCGCCAGCCCCGTCACCAGCACCAGCAAAAGGGCCGGCAGGAACTGCACCAGCCCCAGCAATCCCAGATGCAGCGGGTTGCCCGTCAAATCATAGACCTGCCAGGCCACGGCCACGGACATGATCTGCCCGGCCATCCCCACCGCCAGAACCGACAGCCAGAAACGGCGGTAGCCGCCATAATGGAAGGCCTTGTCCGGATCCGAAGGAAACAGGAAGGCAAAAATGTTCCCCCGTGCCAGAATGTTCATCAGAAACTTCATGGGAACACCGGTTGGCAGATAACGGCCACCGCGTCAAAGGATTTGCGCACTCCCGAAATCCGGCGCGCGCCACTGGCGCCCTAATCCTTGCGCAGGTGCCGGCGCTCCAGCGCCGAAATCACGCCACGAAAGGTGCGCACTTCCTGGGCGTTGAAATTGGCCCGCACCAGCATGGTGCGCAGATTGTTGACCATGGAAGCCCGCTTTTCCGGCACGGTGAAAAACCCCGCCGCGTCCAATGATTCTTCCAGATGCGCAAACATGCGCAACAGGTCGTCGCGCGCTGCCGGCTGCCCCGTTTCCCCCGTGAAGGGCAGCCCTTGCTCAACATGGGCCGCCCGGCGCCATTCATAGGCCAGAACAAGCACCGCCTGCGCAATATTGAGAGAGGCAAAGGCCTCCTCCACCGGCAGCGTGACGATGGCATCGGCCAGCACCACTTCCGCATTTTTCAGCCCCCACCGTTCGCGACCGAACAGCAGTCCGGCCCGCTGCCCGGCTCCGATATGGGCCGCCAGATTGTTCGCTGCCTCTTCCGGCCCCAGTACGGGCTTGAACATATCGCGCCGGCGCGCGGTTGTGGCATAGACAAGGGACAGATCGGCAATGGCCTCAGGGGTCGTATCAAACACCCGGACCCGCTCCAGAACGTGGGACGCCTTTGTGGAGGCCGCCGCCGCCTTTTCGTTCGGCCACCCCTCCCGCGGATTGACAAGGCGCAATTCCCACAACCCGAAATTGGCCATGGCGCGAATGGCCGTCCCGATATTTTCCCCCAGTTGCGGTTCGCACAGCACCACGACCGGTGCCGGTGCCAAGTCAATTTTTTTTGTCCTGTCGGTCCCCGCCATTTGGGTTTCCCGCTTTCGCCATTCTGTGCCACACTGCTTCCGGACACCTCCTATTGCATTCCTGAAAGGAAGACAAAATGAAACTGACCGGCGGCTGCCTGTGTGGCGATATCACCTTTGAAGTGAATGGCGAACCCCTTCGCATGGCCCAGTGCCATTGCGACGATTGCCGCAAGATCACCGGCACCGGACACAATGTGCAGGCCTTCTTCAAGAGGGACGACATCACCATTTCCGGCACCCCGGCCACCCACCAGTCCCGGTCCGACGCAGGCACCACCCGCACCCGTTATTTCTGCCCCAATTGCGGCTCCCGGCTGTTTACCGAAAATTCGGCGACCCCCGGCGGCATGGGCATTGCCGCCGGCGCCTTTGAGGACAGCACCTGGTTCGACCCGCAAGCCATCCTTTATGCCGCCAAGCGCTCCGAATGGGATCCCATCGACCCGAACAAGAAATGCTTTGACGCCATGCCGGTATAAGTTACTATGATCCGGCAGGGCCAATAGAGTTGGAAAAATCCCCAATGACCCAAAAACCGGCCGAAATCGGCGCAGCAAGGCTACGCGAATTTCTTGAGACAGATCCCCTGATTACGGAAAAAAAGATGTTTGGCGGCAATATCTTTTTGCTCAACGGAAATATGCTGTGCGGCTATTCCAGCAAAGGACAATTCATGGTTCGTATCGGCAAGGAACTTGAGGCCACCGCCAACAAATTTCCCGGTACCGAAAACATGGACTTTTCCAAAAAGAAAATGGGCGGCATGCTTTTTGTAGATGATGCCGCCATCCCGGACCGGGCCGCCCTTGAAAACTGGGTAAACCTGGCCCGGAAATATGTTTCGACCCTGCCTTCAAAATAAATCATTTTGGCCGAAATCTTCGCTTACGAACGAAACAGTCCTGCCCCTCCTGTAGTATCCCGATAACACCTTTTTCCCTTTCCGCCGTGGAATACTTGCTTCGTTCATTAAAAACGAGGAGGTTTCCCATGAGCGCCAAGCGCATTCTGATGATCTGCGGTGATTTCGGTGAAGACTATGAAATCATGGTCCCCTTCCAGACCCTGATGGCAGTCGGCCATCAGGTCGATGCCGTATGCCCCGACAAGGCCGAAGGCGACACCATCGCCACCGCCATTCACGACTTTGAGGGCGAGCAGACCTATTCGGAAAAACGCGGGCACAACTTCACCCTCAACGCCACCTTTGATGACATCAATCTGATAGACTATGATGCGCTGGTTCTTCCCGGCGGACGGGCACCGGAATATCTGCGCCTGAACGACAAGGTCATTGCTGCGGTCCGGCATTTCTTTGACACCGGCAAGCCGGTGGCCGCCATTTGCCATGGTGCCCAGATTCTGGCGGCGGCCGGTGTTCTGGACGGACGCAATTGTTCGGCCTATCCTGCCTGCGCCCCCGAGGTAACGGCATCGGGCGGCACCTATGCCGATATTGCCATTGATGGGGCACAAACGGATGACAACCTGGTGACAGCGCCCGCCTGGCCCGCCCACCCGGCATGGATGGCCCAGTTCCTCAAGCTTCTGGGCACCCGCATCGCCCACACTTGAGACAGGTGGCAATCCGGATTGGCGCCCAACAAAAGGAGAACAGCTCATGTGCAAATTGTTCATCGGCGCCGATCCCCGCCTCTGGCAGTCCAGCACCCGTTCGGTACGCATCGAGGGACTGGCAACCAGCGTCCGGCTGGAAGCGTTTTTCTGGGACATCCTGTCCGATATTGCCAACCGGGATTCCCTGACCCTTGGCCAGCTGCTCACCCGCCTGTTCAATGAATCGGTGCAGGAGGGGCATAATCTTGACAATTTCGCCTCCTTCCTCCGGGTATGCTGCGGACGGTTCCTTGCCCTGCAACTGACCGGCGACATTCCCCGCTCCCCCGATTCCCCCATCCGCGATCTGGACGCCGATGCCATTCTGGATCGGGAAAGAACCCGCAACCCGTCCCGCAACCCCGCCCCCGCTTCCCTGCAAGCAGACGCCACCATCCGTCACTGAACGGGAACTCTCGGCTCCACACATGCCTGCTGGCCGCCCGGGATTGCATTCCGGGGGAGCGAGCCAATGCCCGCTTTGCTCTTTGCAAAAACCGGTGCTATAGGGGCATCGCAAACGCTGCCGCCACTATGCGGCTCATAAATCACATCTTCATTCGCGGAGTGCCCCATGGCCAAGATCAAAGTAGCAAACCCCGTTGTCGAGCTCGACGGCGACGAAATGACGCGCATCATATGGCAGGCCATCAAGGACAAGCTCATTCACCCCTATCTGGACATCGATCTGGATTATTACGACCTGTCCATCCAGCACCGGGATGAAACGGATGACCAGGTTACCGTCGATGCGGCCCTTGCCATCAAGAAGCATGGCGTCGGCGTCAAGTGCGCAACCATCACGCCGGACGAAGCCCGTGTGGAGGAATTCGGCCTGAAGAAGATGTGGCGCTCCCCCAACGGCACCATCCGCAACATCCTTGGCGGGGTCATTTTCCGTGAACCCATCATCTGCAACAATGTTCCCCGCCTCGTTCCCGGCTGGACCAAGCCCATCATCGTGGGCCGTCATGCCTTCGGGGACCAGTACAAGGCCACCGATTTCCGCTTTCCGGGCAAGGGCAAGCTGACCATCAAGTTTACCGGTGAAGATGGCAGCGAACAGGAATATGACGTGTTCGACGCCCCCTCCTCCGGGGTTGCCATGGCCATGTACAACCTGGACGATTCCATCCGTGATTTTGCCCGCGCATCCCTGACCTACGCATTGAACCGCGGCGTTTCCTGCTACCTGTCCACCAAGAATACCATCCTGAAAGCCTATGACGGCCAGTTCAAGGACATCTTTCAGGAGACCTTCGACAAGGAATTTGCCGAAGACTACAAGAAGGCCGGCCTTACCTATGAACACCGCCTGATCGATGACATGGTTGCTGCCTCCCTGAAATGGTCCGGCGGCTATGTATGGGCCTGCAAGAATTATGACGGGGACGTGCAGTCCGACATCGTGGCCCAGGGGTTCGGCTCCCTTGGCCTGATGACATCGGTACTGATGACCCCGGACGGCAAGGTGGTTGAATCCGAAGCCGCCCACGGCACCGTGACCCGCCACTACCGCCAGCACCAGGAAGGCAAGGAAACCTCCACCAACTCCACCGCCTCCATCTATGCCTGGACCCGGGGGCTGGCCCATCGGGCCAAGCTTGACGGCAATGACGAACTTGCCCGTTTTGCCGACACGTTGGAAAAGACCGTGGTCGACACCATTGAAGGCGGCCAGATGACCAAGGATCTGGCGCTGCTGGTGGGACCGGACCAGAAATGGCTGACCACCATGGGCTTTCTGGATGCCATTGACGCCAACTTGCAAAAGGCCATGGGCTGACATCCGGCCCCGGCAGCATCCCGAAAAAGAGCCGCACGCGCCACAGCGTGCATGCATGGAACAAACCGGCCTCCGGCGGCATTCACCTGCCACCGGAGCCGGCCGCAATGCGCCTGACGCACCGTTACACTACCGCTTGATGAACCGCCCATGAACGGGCCGTTCTGCCTGTGCTCATCTGCCCGATGCCAGAATGGATCATCCACCACTCTGACCCCCAGGAGCACAACCATGACCAGAAACCTTATCCCTCGGCGCACCCTTGCCGCCCTTGCACTTTCTACCATCAGCCTTTCAACCTTGGCCCTGTCCCCCCTGCCCGCAACGGCCCAGACCATCGCCATCGGCAACACGGTCGTTGTCGATCATGCCGCCGGAACGGTGACGACCCGCCACGGCACCCGGCCGGGCACCTTGTGGAACATGCCCCGGTTCGGAAACATCCCCGGCATGGATCGGTTCCCCACACGCGCGCCCCTCCCGCACAGCACGTCCCTTGAAACGCTTCTTGACGGTCCGGTGCCCGAGACTGCAATCACCAAACCGGACGCGCCCCTTTCTTGCGCCACCGGGCTTGAAATTCTGCTGCATGACCTGTTCGGCATGGGTATCCCTGATTGTCCCGCAGTACAGCCCCACCCAGGCCGGGCCCTTGATGATCACAGGATTCTGGACGTTGTCCGCAGTGCTCTTTCCGGCCAGTACCGGGTACGCATCATCGGACTGACCGACTGACCCTGCGCCCCGTTCAGCGAACCCCGCTGCAAACGGACAACGGAAAAAGACAGGCCCCGGCAATGCCGGGGCCATTTGGCGCGCTCCGTTCCCACCCGGACATCAACCACAAAATGCACAAGACGCGCCCGCCCCAAAAAGCGCCCCCCGCCGCGTCCCGATATTTTCCGTCCTGCCTTGAACGATGCCCCGTCATACCTAGATACTATGGAAAGGGCCATCCATCTCCCGCACAGCCCTTGCGGCTTGCAAAAAGGAGAACATGCATGCTCTTTCCTTCCCGCCCCTTGATCGCCACCCTGTTTTCGCTCTCATCCCTGCTGGCCGGCGTCACGGCTCCGCGTGCACAGGAAGAAAGAACACTGGACCTGTCCGGCTTTGCGGCCGTGGACATTTCCACCGGGCTTGATGCCACCATCACGCCGGGCAACAGCTTTTCCATCACCCTTGAAGGCGCGTCCCGGGGCGATCTCGACCAGGTGATTGTTGAAGTGCGAAATGGCACCCTTTACGCCGGGCGTTCCTTCAACCTGATTGACGAGATCACGTCCGGCCGTTTGTTCACCAGGTTTTTTTCCTCTCCCCCCAAGGTGCAGATCACCATCACCATGCCCGCCCTTTCCGCGCTTGACGTCGGCACCGGGGCACAGGTTACCCTGTCCGGCTTCACCGGCAGCGATGTGCAAATGAGCGCCCATGAGGGCGGGGATATCCGCGCCGACAGCATCGCGTTCGACCATATCACGTTGCAGGCCGCAACCGGCGCCAGCCTTGCGGCCCGGGGAAAATGCAAATCCACGGATCAGTCCGTGAGCACCGGTGCCGATATCGAAGCGGCGGAACTGGTTTGCCAGCAGGCCCGGGCAGACGCCTCCACCGGCGGTTCCATGTCCCTTTATGCACAAACGAGTCTTGACGCCAGCGCCTCCACCGGTGGCTCCATCACCGTACACGGCGCCCCCGCGCAGGTCTCATCTGAAGAAAACCTGGGCGGCAGCATCGACATCATTCCGTGAAACGGGAACACTTCGCGCCCCGTCAAAGACAAGCCCGCTCAGCCCGCCGCAACAGCCGCCCGTATCGCCGCGATGGCCTGGTCCGCATCCTGACCGTTGGGGCCGCCCGCCTGCGCCATGTCCGGCCGGCCGCCCCCGCCCTTGCCCCCAAGAGCCGCAGCTCCAGCCCGCACCAGTTCCACCGCCGAGAACCGGTCCGTCAGATCGTCGGTGACACCTACCGCAAGCCCCGCCTTGCCATCATCACTGACACCGACAAGCGCCACGATGCCGCTGCCCAGCTGCTTCTTGCCATTGTCCACCAGCCCCCGCAATTCCCGCGGCGCCAGCCCGGAAATGACCCGGCCGGAAAAGGAAATTCCCGCCACCGTCTCCACCGCGTCCGCGCCGCCCTGCCCCTCGCCCATGGCAATTTTCCGGCGCAGCTCCGATAGCTGCCTTTCCAGCTGCTTGCGCTCCTCCAGCAACTGACCAACCCGCTCAACGGCATCCCTGGGCGTCACCTTGAGCGACGCAGACAGCCGGTCCAGTTCTCCGGAACGCTGCTTCAGATAGGCCCGCGCCCCTTCCCGGGTCAGGGCCTCGATCCGACGCACTCCGGAAGCAACAGACCCTTCCTGAATGATGGTCACCAGCCCGATATCCCCGGTCCGGCGCACATGGGTTCCCCCGCACAATTCCATGGACCAGGCGTGCCGGTTGCCCGCATCCGGTCCGGCAACCCCCATGGATACGACCCGCACCTCATCGCCATATTTTTCCCCGAAAAGGGCCATGGCCCCCGCCGCCCGGGCCTCCTCGACCCCCATGATGGTGGTGGTAACTTCGCCATTTTCCAGCACATGCCGGTTGGCCAGGGCCTCGACCCGGTCCAGCTCATCCGGCTTGACCGGTTGATTGTGGGAAAAATCGAACCGCAGGCTTTCCGGACCCACCAGCGATCCTTTCTGCGCCACATGGGCCCCCAGTACCTGCCGTAGTGCCTCGTGCAACAAATGGGTCGCCGAATGATTGGCGCGAATGCGGCTGCGCCGTTCATGATCCACGTCAAGAACAAGCCCTTGCCCCTTGACAAGAGTACCTTTTTTAACGGTAACCGCATGAGCAAAGACATTGTCCACCTGCTTGGTGACATCCGTAACTTCGGCCCTGACACCATCCCCCGAAATGGTGCCACTGTCCCCCACCTGTCCGCCGCTCATGGCATAAAAGGGTGTCTGGTTGAACACCACGAAACCGCTTTCCCCGGTCTCAAGCCGGTCAACCTGTTTGCCGTCGCGAACAAGGGCGAGGACGACACCCTCCGCCGTCTCCGTGTCATAGCCAAGAAACTCGGTTGCCCCTTCGCTCTCGGCAATTTCAAACCAGACCTGTTCCGTGGCAGCCGCTCCGGACCCGCTCCAGCTGGCCCGGGCCAGGGCCTTCTGCTCGGCCATGGCCGCATCAAACCCCGCCTGATCAACACCGATACCGCGTGCCCTGAGGGCATCCTGGGTCAGGTCCAGGGGAAAGCCGAACGTGTCATACAATTTGAACGCGGTTGCACCGGGCAGCATGTCACCTTTTGACAGGGACGCCGTCTCCTCGTTCAGGATATGCAGCCCCCTGTCCAGGGTTTTCAGGAAACGTTCTTCCTCCAACCGGATGGCCTCGGAAATCTGAGCCTCCCCGGTAATCAGTTCGGGATAAGCCTGCCCCATTTCCGCGGCCAGAACGGGCACCATCTTGTGAATGACCGGTTCATGAGCACCCAGCAGGGTGGCATGACGCATGGCACGGCGCATGATCCGGCGCAACACATAACCGCGCCCTTCATTGGTTGGCAGCACCCCCTCCCCGATAAGAAAGGACATGGTACGCAAATGGTCCGCAATAACCCGTTGCGACACCAGATTGTCACCCCCGACGGTGGAACCCGTCACCTGTGCGGCCCCGTCTACCAGCGTGCGAAACAGATCGGTCTCGAACAGGTTGTTGGTCCCCTGCAAAAGAGCGGAAATTCTTTCAAGGCCCATGCCCGTATCCACGCACGGCCGCGGCAAGGGCAGTCGCGAGCCATCCGCCTGCTGGTCATACTGGGTAAAGACCAGGTTCCAGATCTCGATGAACCGGTCCCCGTCTTCCTCGGCACTGCCCGGAGGCCCGCCCCAGATGTCCGGCCCATAATCATAAAATATTTCCGAACTTGGACCACATGGGCCAGTATCGCCCATGGACCAGAAATTGTCGTCGGTAGCGATGCGAATGATTTTTTCATCCGGGAAACCGGCAATCTTTTTCCACAGGTCAAAAGCCTCGTCATCCTCATGATAGACCGTCACCAGCAACCGGGCGGGATCCACCCCCAAAGGGCCGGTGATCAGTTCCCACGCCATGCCAATGGCTTCTTCCTTGAAATAGTCGCCAAAGGAAAAATTACCCAGCATTTCAAAAAAGGTCAGGTGCCGGGCCGTCATGCCCACATTGTCCAGATCATTGTGCTTGCCCCCGGCACGCACGCATTTCTGGGCACTCACCGCCCGCGTGTAGCTGCGCTTTTCAACACCGGTAAACAAGTTCTTGAACTGCACCATACCCGCATTGGTAAACATCAGGGTCGGATCGTTCTGGGGCACCAGGGAACTGGAGGGAACGACCTCATGTCCGTGATCGGCAAAGTAGTCGATATAGGTCCGGCGAATATCGTTGACGCTGAGCATGAAATCTGTCCGTTACAAAAAAAGGGACGGGGCATCCCCCATCCTTTGCCATTGTTCCATGCTTGTTTATCCCTTTGCGCATGCCCCGTCCAGCATTCCCGTAGGCCCCGGGCCCCTGCCATGGAATGCCGAACGCCCATGCCGTGCCTTTCGGTGCGAAAAGACTCACCGGCCCGTGCCACAGCCAGCGCCCCCGAAACGCGTTCACGACAAGCAAACAGACCCCACCACG
>JALWTJ010000346.1 GCA_027082895.1 Hyphomicrobiales bacterium
GAAGGTGCCGCGGAGTCTGCCCAACAACCAGTTGAAGAACCTGCTGAAGAACCCTTGCCCCTGTCGCCCGAACAGATGATCGGGGAGCCCGAGAGCGCATTGCCGAACGGCGATGCCGATGGCGGGGAGGCCGCCCCCATCGAGATGGTCATTGCCGATGATATCGCATTTGATGCCGTTTCCGAGGAGGAGCCTGCTCCGGAGCCCGAAACGGAGGTGGAACCGGAAATGGCCGCAGAACCCCCCGCGCAGGAAGAGCCCGCTCCGGCGCCCGCCCCCATGCCCGATCCCAACCTGAGCAGCCAGATGGCGGACAAGCTGCTTGATCCGGCTGCGGACGCTGCGGTCAAGCACACCTTTGCCCGTCTCAATGCCCTTGCCATCGGCGGCGCCGATCTGACCCTTGAAGGAATTGTGCGGGACATGCTGCGCCCCATGCTCAAGGAATGGCTGGACGAAAACTTGCCCGCCACCGTGGAAAGAATGGTGGAAAGGGAAATCGAACGGGTGTCCCGCGGCGGCTGACCCGCCGGGCCGTCCCATCTGCTTTTCCCACCGTTTGCTGGCACCTGTCAGGAAAGCGGCAACGCTCCCGTCTCCCGTGGCTTGACTTGACGCTTTTTCCTTGCTTCTGCATATAGACCATGTTTGATGACTCGCCACTTCTGGCGGGTCTTTTCTTGTGAGCGCATCCATCATGCTGGAAAAAAAGTACAATCCCAACGACGTCGAGCCACGCATTCACCAGAAATGGATGGACGAAAATGCCTTTCGCGCCGGGGCCAACGCCTCGCGCAAGGAAACATTCACCATCATGATTCCGCCGCCCAACGTCACCGGGGCGCTGCATGTGGGCCATGCCTTCAACAACACCCTGCAGGACGTTCTGATCCGCTGGCACCGCATGCGCGGCTTCGACACGCTCTGGCAGCCCGGACAGGACCATGCGGGCATCGCCACCCAGTTGCAGGTGGAAAAGATGCTCAAGCAGAACCAGTTGCCCTCGCGCCGCGACATGGGACGGGAAAAATTCCTCGAAAAGGTATGGGAATGGAAGGGGAAATACGGGGACACCATCGTCAACCAGCTGAAACGGCTGGGTGCCTCCTGTGACTGGTCCCGCAACGCCTTCACCATGGCCGGTGCGCCGGGGGATCCGGGCACGGGTCACGAGAACAGCCCCAATTTCCACGATGCCGTCATCAAGGTATTCGTGGACATGTACAACAAGGGGCTGATCTATCGGGGCAAGCGGCTGGTCAACTGGGATCCCCATTTCGAAACCGCCATTTCCGATCTGGAAGTGGAAAATATCGAAGTTGACGGCCACATGTGGCATTTCAAGTACCCCCTGGCCGGCGGCGAAACCTATACCTATGTGGAAAGGGACGAGGACGGAAACATCGTTCTTGAGGAGGAGCGCGACTATATTTCCATCGCCACCACCCGCCCGGAAACCATGCTGGGTGACGGGGCGGTTGCCGTTCACCCATCCGATGAGAGATATGCGCCAATCGTCGGGAAACTTTGCGAAATTCCCGTCGGACCAAAAGAGCATCGCCGTCTGATCCCGATCATAACCGACGAATATCCGGACCCGGATTTCGGTTCCGGTGCGGTCAAGATCACCGGTGCCCACGATTTCAACGATTACCAGGTCGCCAGACGCAACAATATTCCCCTTTATGTGCTGATGGATACCAAGGGCCACATGCGCACTGATGGTTGGTCATATGTTGAATCTGCGCAGATGGCGAAGGCGATTGCCCAGAAGAAACGCGAAGCGCCGGAAGATGTTTCCGCGATAAATCTGGTGCCCGAGCATCTGCGCGGGCTGGACCGGCTGGAAGCCCGCAAGAAGGTCGTTGCGGAGATCACCGCCGAAGGGCTGGCGGTCATGGTCGAGCAGACCCGCACCGACAAGGAAACCGGCGAAGAAACGCGGGTCCGGGTTCCCTACGTTGAAAACAAGAAGATCATGCAGCCCTTCGGTGACCGCTCCGGCGTGGTCATTGAGCCCATGCTGACCGATCAATGGTATGTGGACACGGCAAAGATCGTGGAACCGGCTCTGGCGGCGGTGCGCGAGGGACGGGTTGAGATCATGCCCGAGAGCGGTGAAAAGGTCTTTTTCCACTGGTTGAACAATATCGAACCCTGGTGCATCTCGCGCCAACTGTGGTGGGGCCATCAGATCCCGGTCTGGTACGATGACGAGGGCAAGGAATATTGCGCGTCGTCCCTGCAGGAAGCGCAGGCCATGGCCCCCGGAAAGACCCTTACCCGCGATCCGGACGTGCTGGACACCTGGTTTTCCTCCGGCCTGTGGCCGATCGGCACTCTGGGATGGCCCAACTGGACGGAAGAAACCCGCAAATACTTCCCCACCGACGTGCTGATTACCGGTCAGGATATCCTGTTTTTCTGGGTTGCGCGCATGATGATGATGCAACAGGCCGTGGTGGGTGAGGATCCGTTCCACACGGTTTACCTGCACGAGCTTGTGCGTGACGAAAAGGGCAGGAAAATGTCCAAGGTCACCGGGAACGTTATTGATCCACTCGAAATCATTGATGAATTTGGCGCCGATGCCCTGCGTTTCACCATGGCGCAGATGGCGTCCGTTGGTGGGTTTCTCAAGCTTTCCACCAACCGGATCAAGAGCTATCGCAACTTCGTCACCAAGATATGGAACGCCGCCCGCTTCCTTGAAATGAATGATTGTTACCGCGTGGAAGGGTTTGACCCGAAAACCGTTTCCATGCCACTGAACAAGTGGATTCTGGGCGCGCTTCCCCGGGTTGTTGCCGAGATCGACAGGGGGCTTGAAAGCCTGCATTTCAACGATTCCGCCAATGCGGCCTACGAATTTGTCTGGGGCACCTTCTGCGACTGGTACATCGAATTGGCAAAGCCTACCCTTCAGGGGGAAGATGGCCCGCAAAAGGACGAGACCCGCGCCACCGCAGCCTATGTTCTGGATCAGATCCTGTTGCTTCTGCATCCCTTCATGCCCTTCGTGACCGAGGAATTGTGGGCGGAAACGGGCAAGACCGGCCCCGAACGCACGGCCATGCTGGTGGTCAGTGACTGGCCCGATCTTGCCGGGCTGGAAAGCCCGGAGGCCGAAGACGAACTGAACTGGCTGGTCGACCTGATTTCCGGTATTCGTTCGGTGCGTGCCGAAATGAACGTGCCCGCCGGCGCTCGCATTCCCCTCGTGGTGGTAGGGGCCAGCCCGGAAACGCAAACGCGAATCAGTACCCATACCGATGCCATCCGGCGTCTGGCCCGCATAACGGACCTGGAAACCGCGCCGGACGTGCCCGAAAAGGCCGCCCAGCTGGTGCTGGGGGAGGCGGTCTATGCGCTACCCCTGGGGGATGTCATTGACGTGGATGCGGAAAAAGCACGTTTGAACAAGGAGATAGGCGCCGTCGAAAAAGAAGTCGCGCAGATTGAACGGAAATTGTCCAATCAGCAGTTTCTGGCCAAGGCCCCCGAACGGGTGGTCACGGAACAGAAAACGCGCCACGCCGACCTGTCCGAACGCCACGAAAAACTGAAAAAGGCACTGGCTTGCCTGGGTTGATTTATGGCTGGCAGTCGGCTGATTCTCTCGCAGGAACAGGCCGTTATCGTGCTTTTTGTGCAACACTCGTGAAAAACAGGACGCTTCATCTTTTCTTGAAAGCCGCCGGGCACGTTTTGTCACATTGTGAACCAGAATTGCTCCGACAAGTCCTGACGATGAAACGCGGACATGCGGGAATGTCGTGGCTGTTTCCGGTATCGTGTCGTCAGGGGTGTTGAAATCACCGTTGAATGAAGGGGTACCGTACCGGTCCGCGGCGTTTTCAGGGAGCCTGTCAGGTATGGATATGAAAGTTTCTGCCGATTGCAGCGATCGGGCCGGTGCGGGCAGCGGGCAGGGGGTGCACCACTGCATAAACGATAGTGCCGGGCTTCGCATCCGCCATGGCGCCGAGCATCATGTGGGGGCCGGGGGCAGTAGGGAGTACCATGCTGTTTCCTGACTTCCCCAGACGAATGCACCGGTTCCGTTGGCGCGGCAAACTCCGGTTTGTACCGATCATTGTGCTCCTGCTTGCCAGCCTTTCGGCCGCCGGGGCAGTGCGCGCCGAGGATGCGGACAGCCAGCAGGGCGAAACGGCCGACCGGCTCGAAACGCACGATGAAGACAAGGGCGCCGATGAACTGTCCCTGTCCGATGTGCCGGATTCCGGGCGTGACGCGGAAGCTTCTGCATCAGACAGCCCATCCGTACAAAACAGTCCGGATCTAGACGGCCCGGTTCAGAGCGACCAGGAACAAAACGATACGGAACGGACGACAACCCATGTTACGGTTGACGCCTCCACGCCTGCTCCTTCCAGCCGGTCGCAGAATGATTCTTCGGATGAACGCGCCAATGATCGTACAGAGGTGAAACGGTCCGGTCCTGGGGACACGGGGGGCGAGGAAACCCGGCACGAATTGTCCGGGGACGCACGAAACCTTGATTCTCCGGAACGCCCGGGACGGATTGTTTCACCGGTACCCGACGATGAACCGGTCGATCTGGTGGGAAGCCTTGCGACGCCCCAGGAACGGGAAAAGCCCGAACCGGATAGTGCGGTATCACCGGCCGAGGATTCCGAACGGCTGTCGAGCACGGCGCCACCCCGTCCAGCCCCCCGGGAGGGCCGCTTCGAGCAGGCCGGGCGCGGGGTTTCCCGTGATGCCATGCTCGCCGCGCTGGAAGTGGCCGCCGAAGCGGGCGAACCCTCCGCTCTCTGGCAGTTGGGGCAGATGTATGAACAGGGCAACGGGGTACAGAAAGACCCGGTGCGCGCCTTTGGCTATTTCTCCCGGATCGCCAACGACAATGCCAATGTGCCCCCCCATTCCGTGGAAGCGGACATCGTTGCGCGCTCCTTCATCAAGGTGGGAGATTATCTCAGGGCCGGATTGCCCGACGCCGGGATCGCTGCCAATGAACGTCAGGCCCGGGCGCTGCTGATCCATGCCGCTTCCTATTTCGGAGATGCAGATGCCCAGTACCGGGTGGGCCTGCTGTATCTGGATGATGAAAAGGGCAACGGAGACCTGTTGCTGTCCCTGCGCTGGCTGTCCCTTGCTGCGCGCAAGAACCATGCGGGGGCTCAGGCGGTTCTGGGCGATATCCTGTTCAATGGCCGCACCGTTCACAGCCAGACATTGCCGCCCCAGCCGGTGGAAGGCCTGATGTGGCTGACATTGGCCTTTGAAAATTCCAGGGGTGCGAACGATGATCCCTGGATTGCCGAACTGCTTACCCGTGCCATGTCGGTGGCCACCCCGGATCAGCGCCTGATGGCCCAGAATGCCGCCAGCGCCGTACGTGGACAGCTTGGCTCCCGTTAGAGCGTGTCTGTTTCTAACGGAATCAAGACCACGCTCTATCTGTTTGATATTTCCGCACTTCTTGTCCGAAAACCGCTTCACACTTTTCGGGAAGTGCTCTAGCGCGTGCCGCCGGCAGGTGTGAAGCGGTTTTCGGTAAAGGGCGGGCGCCCGGCGGGGCGTCAGGCCGGCAGGGCAAAATCAAATGTTCCTTCCACCGGAACGTGATCCGAAGGCCGGTCCCAGCCGCGCAATTCCCGGTGTACGGTTACGGAATCCAGATGGTCTGCCGCCTGCGGGGACAGCATCAGGTGATCGATACGGATGCCATTGTTCTTGCGCCAGGCACCGGACTGGAAGTCCCAGAATGTGTAGGAAGGGCTGTCGGTGGTGGCCCGCACGGCATCGACCATCCCCAGATTGGCCAGATGGCGGAACCGTTGCAGGCTTTCGCTCCGGAAAAGGGCATCCCCCCACCAGCGTTCCGGGTCGTGGCAGTCCAGATCGGAGGGAATCAGGTTGAAGTCCCCCAGCAGCACGAAAGGCTCTTCCAGCCGCAGCCGGTCGGCCACGAACCGGTTGAGCCGCTCCATCCAGTGCAGTTTGTAGGAAAATTTCTCCGAGTCCACGGGATTGCCGTTGGGCAGGTAGATGTTGCACACCCGAACGCTGCCGGACCCATGGGAAAAACAGCCCTCGATCAACCGTGCCTGCGTGTCGCTTGCGTCACCGGGCAACTGCCGGCTCACATCATCAAAGGGCAGGCGTGACAACAGAGCCACCCCGTTAAACCCCTTTTGTCCATGGGTTTGCACATTGTAGCCCAGTTCCTCGAACGCTTCGCCGGGAAAATTCTCATCGATGGATTTTATTTCCTGCAAGGCAACGATGTCGGGCTTGCTCTGTTTCAACCATTCCCTCACCACGAGCAGGCGTGCCTTGATGCCGTTGATGTTCCAGGTGACGATTCGCAACGGCATGGTCCTTGATATGGTTTGATTTGATTGCGCGTAAAACTTGCCAGCAAAAAATTGCCACTTTTTAGCAACTACATCAACACTTGGTCATCGGTGCGGGGGCAAAACCGGAGGTTTTGTCATGATCTTGATGAAAGCTATCGCCAGAGCGGCGATAATTTTTTGCCTGTATGGACTGGGCGCAGGCACAGTGAATGCCCAGTCGTTTGAAGTGAATATCATGACCGGTGGTCCCACCGGCACCTATATTCAGATTGGACGGGATATTGCGGCCCTTGCTGCCCAGGCAGGCCGGGACAATGTGAACGTGGTGGAGTCCGCGGGCTCCATGGAAAATATCGAGGCGGTGAAGAACCGTTCGCACACCCAGTTCGGCATCGTGCAAAGCGACGTGCTCGATTTCATTCGCACCTTCAAGTCCGAAGATCCGGTCATGCGCTCCATTCTGCGCAACACCCGTTATGTCTATTCCCTGTACAAGGAGGAGGTGCAGATTGTCACCACCACCCGCACCGGGATTGCAACCCTTCTGGACCTGAACGGCAGGACGGTGGGCGTCGGGGCACTGAACAGCGGGACCAACCTGACATCGACCTTTCTGCTGGAAGTTGCCGGGGTACGTCCGGCGCGCACCGTTAACGTCAATGCCGGCGACGCGTTGCAGCTGCTGCTGGCGGGGCGCATAGATGCCTTTATCTATGTCGCGGGTGCTCCCACCAAACTGCTGCAGGATGTCAGTCCCAATGCCGGGCTGAAGCTGGTCCGCGTTCCGGGGGAAATCGCCGGGGATTATTATGGCATCACATCCATTCGGGCAGGAACCTATCCGTGGCTGAAGGAAGACGTGGAGACTGCCGCCGTGCGCGCGGTGCTCATGACCTATGAATACAATCCCAACCGCAACGCCTATTTCCGGGAGTCCTGCGATGCCGTGAGCGAGATCACCTATCTGATCAAGCGCAACATCGAAGGGTTGCGCCTGAACGGCCATCCCAAATGGAATGAAGTGGACCTGGATGCGGTACCCTCGGGATGGGAGCAGGCCGAATGCGTCAAGCGGGGCCTGAGCGATACCTATCAACCCCCGTTCCGCGGAGGGGGCGGCAGCGTTGCCGTGGTCACGGACTGTTCTGAAATTCAGAACCCGGTGACCAAGCGCCTGTGCCTGATGCGCGGATAGATAGCCAAAAAAATGTTACGCCCCCCGAAAACGCCCCTTCCGCAGGATGGGGCGTTTTAGTGTAGTGTTGGGCATGTGAGAGCGGGCGGGGGGCGTTTTTCGAATCAAAAGCGGGGTTCCGCCAAATGATTTGCCGGAAGTTCCCCGTATTTCCGCGGCGGGAACGGTTGGTTTTTTCCACAATATGGCAGTGCTGTTCTGCTGGTTCTTGAAATATTCGTTCCAGTGCATAAGATCGTGCGGTTGAAAAGAATCCGGCAGGAAAGCCGCACATTTCAGGAGGGGACCAAAATGACAGACACGAGCGCCGGGGCCAGTGAACGGCTTCGGGATCCGAACTATACGCCACCCTTGGCACAGGCCATCCCGCTGGGCTTCCAGCATGTCATGGCCATGTTTGCTTCCAACATCACACCGGCAATCATCATAGCCGGTGTTGCAGGATTTGGCTTCGGGGCACCGGAAGCCGACATTCCCGCCGTCATCTACATGATCCAGATGGCCATGCTGTTTGCCGGTGTGGCAACCCTGTTCCAGACCATCGGGTTCGGCCCCGTGGGCGCGCGACTGCCCATCGTGCAGGGAACCAGCTTTGCTTTTCTTCCCGTCATGATTCCGGCTGTTGCCGGGGCCGGTGTCGGAGGCATGGCCGGTCTGACCACTGGTGTGCTCATTGGCGGCCTGTTCCACTTCTGCCTCGGCTTTGTCATCAAGCGCATACGTTTTGCCCTGCCGCCGCTGGTCACCGGTCTGATCGTTCTGCTGATCGGCCTGTTGCTGGTCAAGGTGGGCATTGAATATGCTGCGGGCGGCGCCGGGGACTTCAACAAGTCCAAGCCCGAATGGGGAGGCGTGGGGAACTGGACCATGGCCGGGGTAGTGATCCTCGTGACCATGTTCATCAAGTTCACCACGAAGGGCTTCCTGTCCATGGCATCGGTTCTTCTGGGCCTGATCGCGGGCTATATCGTGGCCTGGCTCATGGGCGCTGTCAATTTTTCCGGTGTATCCAGCGCCGCGGTGTTTGCATTGCCCCAGCCCTTCAAGTTCGGTTTCGAATTGAACTGGGGCATCATCATCGGCATGTGCCTGATGGCTGTCGTCTCGGCAATCGAAACGGTGGGCGATACCTCCGGCATCACCAAGGGGGGCGCCGGGCGTGAGGCCACCGACAGCGAAATTGCCGGGGCCACCTTCGCCGATGGTTTGGGAACGGCGGTTGCCGGCCTGTTCGGCGGTCTGCCCAACACGTCATTTTCCCAGAATGTGGGTCTTGTGGCCATGACGGGCGTCATGAGCCGCCATGTGGTCACCATCGGTGCCCTGTTCCTGATCCTTGCCGGGCTGGTGCCCAAGGTGGGCGCGGTGATCAACACCATTCCCTTCCCGGTTCTCGGTGGAGGGGTAATCATCATGTTCGGCATGGTGGCCGCTTCCGGGGTCAACATGCTGTCCGATGTGAAGTGGAACCGGCGCAACATGCTGATCTTTGCTGTTTCCCTGTCCCTAGGGATGGGATTGCAGCAGGTGCCCGACGCGCTCAAGTTCGCCGGCAGCACCGTTCAGCTTCTGCTGGGAACCGGGCTCCTTCCGGCGGCCATTCTGGCCATCGTGCTCAATCTCATTCTTCCCGAAGAAACGGATTGATCGGCTTTTTTCGCAACGGCATGTCGGCAATCCGGCCTGTCCGCAGCAGAAACGCCACGAAAGAGGCCCGCCAATGGCGGGCCTTGTTCTTTCCGGAATAAAGTTGCAGGAAAAGGGCCGGATCAGGCCACGTCAAAACTGTTGCCGCAACCGCAGGAGGCAACCGTGTTCGGGTTGGTGATCTTGAAGGCCTGTCCCACCAGATCATCCACATAATCGATGGTGGCGCCGCCCATGAACTGGCGGGATACGTCGTCGATCAGTACCATGGCACCTTCGCGTTCCAGCACCAGATCGTCCGGGCCCGGGGTTTCCTGCACCAGATTGTATTCGTACTGGAATCCGGAGCAGCCGCCCCCGGAAACGGCAATACGCAGGACGGTGCCGGCCGGCTCCTTTGACAGGATGCGCGCAATCTGTGTTCCGGCACGTTGCGTCAGTTCCACACCATTTCCAGCCTGTTCGTTCTTCATGAATGCGTTCCCGAATGATTTCCTGTCTGATTCCACGGCAGTTGGCGCACGAAACGGTACGGCCCCCGCGCACCAACGGACATGCTGCAAGAACAGTCCGTCTCCCGTGTCAGACTATGGGTGTCCGTGTGTCCCTTTTCAAGCTGGCAAGTGCCGAAACGTTCATTCCCAGGTGGACATTCTAGCTTGCTGAAACCGCCGCATGGTGGCACTAAGCCTTTCAGCAACTGCACGTTCAGCCTGTCCGTGGAAATCCGCCATGCCCAGACACCTGGCCCCTTACGCCTCCGACCCGCAAAAGAGCCGCGGCCGCCAGTTTGCGGCATCGGACAGTCCGACACGATCCGAATTTCAGCGTGACCGGGACCGGATCATCCATTCCACCGCTTTCCGGCGCCTGCAACACAAGACCCAGGTGTTTCTTCACCACGAGGGGAATCATTTCCGCACCCGGCTGACCCACACCCTTGAAGTTTCCCAGATTGCCCGCTCCATCGCCCGGGTTCTGAACCTGAACGAGGATCTGGCAGAAGCGGTTGCCCTTGCTCACGATCTGGGGCACACCCCTTTTGGCCATGCCGGGGAGCGGGCGCTGGACCGTGCCATGGCCCCCTGGGGCGGCTTTGATCACAATTTGCAGTCCCTGCGGGTGCTGGTCATGCTGGAAAACCGCTACGCTGACCATGACGGGCTGAACCTGACATGGGAAACCCTTGAGGGAACCCTCAAACACAACGGGCCGCTGCACGGGGAGGTCGATCTTTCCTTCCTCGGGGACAGCCTTGATCTGGAAACCGGTACCCATGCCTCCCTGGAAGCGCAGGTTGCCGCCATTGCCGACGATATCGCCTATGATTCCCACGACATTGACGATGCCCTTCGCGCCGGTGTCCTTTGCTTTGAACAGTTGGGACAGGTGCCTCTTCTGGCCGAATTGCTGGGGGATGTGGATTCCCGCTGGCCCAACCTGTCCGAGCAGCGCCGTGCCCATGAACTGCAGCGCCGGCTGATAACCCGGTTCGTGGAAACGGCCATTGCCACCAGCGCAGCGGCCATTGAGAACCTTTCTCTGGACAGTTCCGAGGCGGTGCGCGCCCATGCAACGGCCCTGATCCGCTTTTCGCCGCAGATCCAGGAGCAGGAACGCCAGTTGAAACAATTTCTTTTCGCCCAGGTTTATCGCGCCCCGGACGTGATGGAGCGTGTCCGCCAGGCCGAACGGATCGTTTCGGACCTGTTTGGCGCCTATATGGAAAAGGATGTCCTGCCGGCCCCCTGGCAGCAGCGCGCCGATGCCGCATCTGACTTGCGCGCCCGGGCCCGGATTGTCGCAGACTATATTGCGGGCATGACAGACCCGTTTGCCAGGGCCGAGCACCAGCGGATTTTCCCTTGAAAAAGCAAACTTTGAACGACATCTGCCACCTGCACCGGCCGGGCAGGGCGGGTGCTGAACCTGGGAAGAATTGACCTTGCTCACCTAATGCGATAGCGCAGGTCAGCGGCCAGCCGCGACACCCCCTTACCCGCAACCCGACAGGAAAAGTTCCCTCCATGGATGTATTTGCCAGCATTTCCGACAAGATCAAGACGGCACTGGGAGAGCTTTATCCCGATGCCGGGGACATGGACACGCTTGCTGCGCGCGCCACCGTCGAGCCGCCGCGCGACGCCGCCCATGGCGACGTTTCCTCCAATATCGCCATGCTGTGCGCAAAGCCCCTCAAGAGCAATCCGCGCGAGGTGGCCACGAAGATTGCAGATCGCCTGTCCGAAGATCCCGACATCGTTTCGGTGGAGGTCGCCGGGCCGGGCTTTCTCAATTTCCGGCTGGCCGCGAACATGTGGGCGGCAGTGTTGCAATCGGTCCTTGACCGGCCCCGGGATTTCGGGCGCCCTGTCTCCGGGGAGCGTTCCCGGGTAAACGTGGAATTCGTTTCCACAAACCCCACCGGTCCCCTGCATGTGGGCCATACGCGGGGAGCCGTGTTCGGTGATGCGCTGGCCGCGCTGCTGGCCTTTTGCGGTCATGACGTCACGCGCGAATATTATGTGAATGATGCGGGCGCACAGATCGACGTTCTGGCCCGGTCGGCCTTCCTGCGTTATCGTGAAGCACTGGGAGAGGATATCGGCACCATTCCCCAGGGGCTTTATCCGGGGGACTATCTTGTGCCCGTCGGGCAAGCCATGGCCGATCGGTTTGCCGATACCCTGCTGAACATGCCCCAAGAGGAATGGCTGGCGCTGGTCAAACCCTTCGTGCTGGAGCAGATGATGGATCTGGTGCGGGCGGACCTGAAACTGCTCGGCATCACCCATGACACGTTCTTTTCCGAACAGACCCTGCACGGCGAGGGGGGGCTGATTGAAAAGACCCTGGCCGACCTGCGCCGGAAGGGGCTTGTCTATCAGGGGAAACTGGACCCGCCCAAGGGCAAGGTGCCCGAGGATTGGGAAGATCGGGAACAGACCCTGTTCCGTGCTACCGATTTCGGCGACGATACGGACCGCCCTCTGGTCAAGTCCAATGGCGATTACACCTATTTCGCCGCGGATATTGCCTATCACCGGGACAAGTTCCTGCGCGGTTTCAACGATCAGATCATCGTTCTTGGCGCCGACCATTCCGGTTACACCAAGCGGCTTCAGGCCGCCGTGCGCGCCGTTTCGGACAACAAGGCATCCATTGATGTCAAGATTTGCCAGATCGTGCGGCTGATGCGTGATGGCAAGCCATTCAAGATGTCCAAGCGGGCAGGGGACCTGATCACGGTGCGCGATCTTGTCGGTGAGGTGGGCACGGATGCCGTCCGGTTCATGCTTTTGTTCCGACGCAACGAGGCCGCCATGGATTTCGACTTCGCCAGGGTGAAGGAGCAGACCCGCGACAACCCGGTCTTTTATGTGCAATATGCCCACGCCCGCGCCCATTCCGTCAACCGTACTGCAGCACGGGACATGCCGGAACTGGATACGTCCATTGACGCGTTGCGCGCGGCGGATCTTTCCCTGCTGACCAGCGCGGCCGAAGTCGACCTTCTGCGCATGCTGGCCCAGTGGCCCCGGCAGGTTGCGGCAGCAGCCCGCACCCACGAACCCCATCGGATTGCCTTTTACCTTTATGACCTTGCTGCAGCCTTTCACGGTTTCTGGTCCAGGGGCAAGCAGGACCCCTCGTTACGTTTTGTTAACCAGCAGCAACCAGAATTGACCCGGGCACGACTCGCCATGGTCTGGGCCACGCGGCAGACCCTGGCACTGGGCCTTGGGCTTCTGGGGGTAAGCGCGCCTGAAGAACTTTCATAATTCAGGCACAATATTGTGGTGTCTGGCGTATAATTCTCAGAATGGTTCACAGTACCGGACATCAAAACGAAGGATAACTGGATCATGGACACGGCAAAACCGTTGAAACCGTCCAGAAAGGCCGATCCCGCCGACGATCTCATTGAAGAATTGGCGCGGGTAATGGCTGACAACGCCCAGAGCAGCACCCAGGGACAGAGCGCGACCCACGGACAGACCACACCCCAGCGCCAGCCTGCTGCACAGGGCCGGTCCGCCGCAGGCGCAACGCCGCAGCCCCCGGCTGGCGGCACCGCACCGCATGAAAATACCCCCTCGGGCCGTCTCAATCTGCGTTCGCTGGATCTGGGCGCCCCGAAGGCTCCCGCGACACCGGTGCGCGCACCTTCTGCGCCCCCTTCACCCCCCCAGCCTTCCGCACCGTCCCCGCGCCCTGCCGCCACTGGGGCTGGGGCAGGTCAGAGCGCCGCCCCACAAGGTGCCAAGCCGTTGGATTTCGATTTCGGGTTCGGCTCCGGTACACGGGGCGATTCTGCCTCTCAAGCCCCCGCTTCTCAAACATCCGCTTCTCAAGGGACGGGGGCCGGCACCCCTGACCCGCGGGCAAATCCCGGTGGGCAGGAACAGCCCGCACCTTCCCCGCCCGCTACGCCTCCGGCAAATGATCCCATTGCCGACCTGATCAACGCCACCGTTACCCGGCAGGTGCCGGCAAATGATGTGGAAACCCCTGCGCCCGGCGCAATGCCGGCTTCGGAAAAGCCTGCGCAGGCGGACAGTTTTGCTGCCCCGCCGGTTTTCGGTCTTGCAGGAAAGCCGTCAGGCAGTTCTCCTGCCTCGCCGTCCTCTCCTGCCGCCGGTACCCCGGAACCTGCTGCTCCTCGGAACACCGATATGGCATCGCAGGGCAGGGGTGCCAGTGACAATTTGGCGCTGGATGAGATTGAATCCCTGATCGGAGAATCGGTCAAGGTGGGCGACTCGTCCCCAACCCCTTCTCCTTCTGCGCCTTCCCCTTCCGTGCAACCTCTTGGAGACGCCAGCGCACAGATGGCGGTGGAAGGCCCCGCGGCAACACCTTCTGCCGGCCCCGCAACCAATGATGTGCGGGACACCGCGCGCGCTCCATCCGAGGCGCCTTCCCGGGCACCGGAAAACAACGCCCCGGACAGTGCAGAAGCCGCCATCCTTCAGGCCATGGAGGCCGCAGGAACGGCAACAGCCCAGGCAGGCCTGACGGCACGTCAGGGCGAAGGCACTGCCGGGATATTCCCGCCCGCCGCTTCCCCCGTGAACGCTGAGGATGAAGCCGATGCTCCCCTGCTTGCCGAGGGCAGGGTGGACCGGGCGGCCATGTCGGGCGGATCGCGTTCCAGGATTTTTGTCCCCCTGTTCGGGCTGGTACTCGTTGCCGCCATCGGGATCGGAACCTACATGTTCCTCAATCCGGGAGGGGATTCCGCGGAAGCCCCCGTTCTGACCGCGGACAGTTCGCCGGTTCGCGAAACGCCGCCGCAGCAGCAGAACAGCGATGAACCCCGTTCCGTGGTCCTCAATGATCTGGGCGTTGCATCGGCAGAACAGCCCCCCCAGGATGAGCAGCTTGTGTCCCGCGATGAAACCCAGGGAGCAACCGGCAATCTGATCCGTCAGGTCATCACGCAGGACGCCAGCGAAAACGGCCTTGCCAACCGGCGCGTGCGCACGGTGACGGTGCGTCCCGACGGCACCATCATCACTGGTGAGGATTCCGTTGCCGGTGGTCAGGAACTGCCGGTGGATCAGCCCAACCTGCCCGAATTGCCGGCAAATGCCATCAACACCGAACTGTCCAACACCACGGTCGCGGCGCTGCCGAACGATGCGCTGGCACTGGCAACCAATGCCGCACCGCGCAATCTTGTGACCGTTGACGGCAATACGGTTCCCTTCCCCCAGCCGCGCCTTGCCAACCGGTCCGAGCGGGCCGCCGCCGCCAGAAGTGCGGCCCTGCGTCTGCCCCCGTCCGGCGGCATAACGCCGAACACGTCAACAACTCCCGTCCCGCCAGCCAATATCGGCCAGCCCGCCACCCCGGCTCCAGTGACCAGTTCGCAGCCGGTGACCAACCCGCAGGCCTTCGTGCAGCTGGCTTCCCAGCGCAGCGAAGACGTGGCCCGCCAGACGGCCGCCTCGCTTCAGCGGCGCTATGCCAGTGCCCTGAACGGCGGTTCGCTGATCGTGCGCCGGGTGGATCTGGGGACGCGTGGCGTCTATTTCCGGGTTCAGTTGCCCACTGCTTCCCTGAGCAGCGCCAACGCGATCTGCGATGCCATCAAGAATGCCGGGGGCGACTGCTTTACCCGCACCAACTGATGCAAAGGGGACCATCCGCCGAAAGCGGGCGGCTCTGAAGTGGCCGCGCATGGGCCACGCGGCGCCCGCCCGCGCGGCGTGGCCGTAAAAATCCCCGCGTGGCCGCCGGTCCGTTCTGGGAATGTCCCGATTTTCCCCGGCCAAAGAACGGGGCGGCTTGACGCGGCAGGATGCAGGGGGGAAATTGCAACTCCGTCCTTTTGCATCCAGACGCGTTGCGGCCAGCGGGTTAAAGAAAACTTCAGGGAGCCACTCCATTCATGACCCCTTCGTCGGCCGAAAATCCGGAGCAGGACCACAGGGACTGGCCCGACGGGGAAGCGCCGGTTTCCCGGCCCGCCGATCATGTCATGATCGTGGATGTGGACGGTTTTGAAGGCCCCCTTGACCTGCTGCTGGACATGGCCCGCCGCCAGAAGGTGGATCTGGCCAGCATTTCGGTGCTTTCCCTGGCGGAACAATATCTGGATTTCATCGAAAAGGTGCGCCGCAAAAGGATCGAGGTTGCTGCAGATTATCTGGTCATGGCTGCCTGGCTGGCCTATCTGAAAAGTCGCCTGATGGTGCCTACGGTGGCCGGGGACGAGGAGCCGAGCGGCGAAATGCTGGCCGCCATTCTCCAGTTCCGCCTGAAGCGGCTCGAAGCCATGCGTACGGCGGCGGCGAATCTGGTCAGCCGCCCCCGGCTGGGGCGCG
>JALWTJ010000347.1 GCA_027082895.1 Hyphomicrobiales bacterium
TGATTCGTCGTCATAATACTTGACTTCCAGCATGTAGGTCGTATCGCCAACCTTGATGCCGCCATTGGCGTTGATCAGTTCCACGGCCATGTTGTAGCCGTTCATGGTGTGCTGACCGTTGGTCGAATACTTGCCCGACTGGGATACGGCTGCCCCAAGGGTGATGGTTTCGGCATTTGCGCCAAGGGCAAATGCAGTTGCGGCCAGGGTCACTGCCCCGGCGATCAGAGTGTGTTTCATTTTTCCTCCCGGTTTGCGCTGTTTTTCACGCGGGCTGAAAATTGCATTTAATTTTCTGCAGGTCAATCGGACTTTGAAAGCGCATGCAAAAATTCAATGGCACCTGACTTTTGTCACAATAAAGGATTTCACCCGTGCCATCCTCCCCCGCCATCCTTCGCCCTCGTGTCCGGCCGTGTCCGCTCAGGTGCCCGGGGCGCGCCACATGGAGGTGGTGATTCCATCGTCCACCAGGCGCAACTGCGCCGCATAGGCGGTGCGCCAGCGTTCGCGTGCCTCATCATAGACATTCCGGTTGGCGGTGTCGGGCTCCACCTCGCGCTCCCAACGGACAAAGGCCCGTCCGGCCTCCGCAAGGGATGCAAACTGGCCGATGCCGGTGGCCGCCGCCGCTGCCCCGCCAAGAGCCGTTGCCTCGCGTACCACCGGAATGCGCAACGGACGGCCGGTCACGTCGGCCACGATCTGGGGCCACAGCCGCCCCTTGGATGCCCCCCCTGCCATCACGATGGGACCATTGGTGCCAAAACCGGCGAAAGCCTCCACCCGTTGCAGATTTTCCATGGCAACGATGGCGGCATTTTCCTGCAACGCACGAAACATGGCGCCCTTGCTGGCAATTTCGGGATCAATGGACAGGTTCAGGAAAGAGGGTGCGGCGTGGTACCAGTTTCCAAAATTCATGGCATCGGAAAAAATGGGGATGATGCCATGGGCGCCGGCGGGTACCTGCATTGCCAGATCCTCCAGCAGATCATAGGCATCGCGCCCCTGCTCTTCTGCCTGACGTTTTTCCTCTGTTGCAAACACGTCGCGGAACCAGCGGGCGGCAAGGCCGACGAAAAAGGTGATCGCCTCGGCCTGATTCATGGCATCGGGAGCGGCGGCATTGACGCGCAGGCGCATGGTTTCGTCCACCTTGCCCTGGGGAATATTGACGATCTGCTGCCAGAAGGTGCCGCCAAGAATGGCGGTCTCCCCCATTTCGAGAACACCCAGCCCGACCGCACCCAGTTGCACATCCCCTCCCCCGGCAACGAACGGCGTTCCCGCCGCCAGCCCGGTTTCCCGTGCCGCCGTTGCACTGACGTGGCCGACCACGGCACCCGGCTGCACCACACGCGGGAACATGGATCGTTCCAGACCGGCGCGCGCGATCAGTTCATCGGACCAGTCGCGGGTGTCCAGATCCATCAGCCCGTTGGTCGATCCGTTGGTCGGCTCAACGGTGATCTCGCCGGTCAGGCGAGCGCCGATCCAGTCATTGATCATGGACAGGCTGTGCACCTGTTCGAAAATTTCCGGCCGGTTGGCGCGCACCCAGTTCAGGCGCGGAAGGGCGCCAAGGGCAAAGGTTTCGCCGCTGATACGATAGAAGGTACGCTCCATGTCCGGATCGGCGGCCTTCAGAGCGGCCACCTCGGCCCCGGCCCGGCTGTCAACATTGGCGCAGGCCCACAGTTCCGTACCCTTTTCATCGTAGAGCACGATGCCCTCACGCATGGAGGTGGAGGAAATGGCAGCGATGTCGGCGCCGCTCAGTCCGCATCTGTCCAGGGCATCGGCAATGGCGCCGGACAGAAGCGCCCAGGCAGCATCGGTATCAAAGCCCATGGAGCCGGGCACGCCGGGTTCGGGCAGATGGCTCCATTCCTTCTGGGAAAAGCCGATCTGGCTGCCCTGCCGGTCGAAAATGACGGCTCGCCCGCTGCCGGTGCCCGCATCAAGAACAAGAAAATGGGTGGTCATTTTTCCCTCCTCAGCAATTCCCGGGCCGTGATCTCATCGGTAATCAGGATGTTGGCCAGCTTGCCGCGCAGCAGGCCAAGAATAGATTCCACCTTGGCGGTACCGGCGGCAGCGGCGGCCACATTCGGAATCTTGCGCAGTTCCTCGGGGCTGAGCGCCACCACGTGCCGATGCAGGTCCAGATCGAGAATCCGGCCGTTTTCGTCATAGAAATAGCCCAGCACATCCCCGACCGCCCCACGGCGGGCGAACAGTTCGATTTCCGCCTGGCTGCAATAGCCATAGCGCACGAGGGTGGCCGAGCTGGCCACCGCCCCCACCCCGATCAGGGCCATGCGGGCGGTGGCGGCAATGTCCAGCACATGGCGCACATAGGGTTCGCGGCGCAGCATTTCGGCAAGCTCGGGAGTCGATACCTTGAGGGGGGTGGGGATCAGGTGGGCGTTGCCGCGCGGACCATACAGGAAGGTGTCCCCGATATAGGCGGAGACACCACCGGTCAGGCTGACCATGGAAATGTTGGACGTGGGGAACACGGGGGCCATGTAGCGCACGGTGATGGAGGAAGCTTCGCCCCATCCCACCCCCAGCAGATCGTTGGGTTGCAGCTTCTGAATCAGGAAACTGGCCGCGGCGCGCCCGATGCGGGGGGCTACAGGCAGGTCCGGCGCATCGGGCACCACCCGGGCATCGGCCAGCCCGAAGGCGCTGACCAGTTCGCGCTGAAGGTTGATGCAGCCATCATAGGGGGAATTGATGCGCAACTCGATCAGGCCGCTCTGGCGCCCCTTTTCCAGAAGGCGCGATACCTTGATGCGGGAAATGCCCAGAATGTCGGCGATCCGGTTCTGGGTCAGCCCGTCATTGTAATAAAGCCAGGCGGCGCGGGTGATCCGTTCCGTATTGGCATCATTGAGGAAGGGATCGGCTGTCGCGTCCGCATCCTGCAGGGCAGAAACTGGTGGCATTGTGGCACAACTCCATGTCTGGACGTCCCCCCGGCAATCCCTGGCAATGGCAGCCGGATTTGATACTTTGTCATATCATAAAAACAATTGAGCGCCAGCCCGCCGTTCAAATTTTCCCAGAATCCCTTAACAGTCGCGTTTCTTCCCCCTCCCCCGTGTCAGGACATGTTGACATTGATGTTCAAAAGTTATTCAGTGTTACAAATGATCGTTTTTCGACCATAACAGAGCCGCCAAGGCCAACGATCGGGAACAGGGTTTTTCAGAGGGGGAGCGCATGTTCGTTCAACTCGTCCATATCAGGATCAAGCCGGGCATGGTCCCCCGGTTTCTCGATGTCTTTCGCGAGAATTTCGAGGGCACCCGCGCCGAGCCGGGAAATTACCGGTTCGATGTGCTGCAGGACCCGGACGACGACCACCATTTCGTCATTTACGAGGCGTTCGAAAACGAAGCGGCGGTGGATGCGCACCGGCAGACGGCCCATTACAAGGCTACGGTTGCCGGGCTGGCCGATCTGATGACGACCCAGACCCGGGAAAAGCAGTTCTTCCGGATGGTCATGCCCGATCATGCCGCCGCGCTCAAGGGCGAATGATGATGGACACACCGTCCGAAAACCGTCATTCGCAGGAGCAACCGCTGGTGGCGTTGCGCGGCATCTGGAAGGTGTTCGAGAGTGTCACAGTGCTGCGCGGGATCGATTTCGACATCCGGCCCGGGGAAGTTCATGCGCTTCTCGGGGGGAACGGGTCGGGAAAATCGACCATGGTCAAGATCATTTCAGGGGCCTATCAGCCGACGGCAGGCACCATCGAGATCGATGGGCAGGCACAAATCCTTTCCCGCCCGCCCGATGCTCACGCACGCGGCATCTACATGGTACCCCAGGAACCGAACATCTTTCCCAACCTGTCGGTGCTGGAAAATCTTGTCACGGGACTGGATGAAGACCTGAATGCGGCACGGGCCCGGGCGCGGCGCATTGTCGGGGACATCGGACTGAACGTGGATTTCGACCTTCCGGGCGGCAACCTGTCCATTGCCAACCAGCAACTGGTGGAAATCGCGCGCGGGCTGATGCGCAATGCCCGGGTGCTGATCCTGGACGAGCCCACATCATCATTGACCCATACCGAAGTGGAAAGCCTTGCCGCCCAGATTCGCGCACTGACCGCCAGCGGTATCGGTATCCTGTTCATCTCCCACCGGCTGGACGAGGTGCTGAGCATCTCGGATCGTGTCAGCGTTCTGCGTGACGGCACCT
>JALWTJ010000348.1 GCA_027082895.1 Hyphomicrobiales bacterium
CACCTGCACCAACTGATCCCTGTCCCCCGACACCTGCGGGAGAGATGGGTCATACTGCTTGACGAAACGGACCCGTTCCCCAGCGCTGCTCCTGACCAGCAGCGCCACCCGGTCCAGAATTTCATGGATGTTTGCCGGAACGGGCGCAACCGGGCGCGCATCACCAAGGATTTCAACCCGATCAACAAGCTTGACGATACGGTCGGTTTCATCCCGGATCAGCCGCGTCAATTGCTGTTCCTCGCCACCGACCGTCTGTTCCAGAAGCTGCGCTGCCCCGCGAATGCCGGAAAGCGGGTTCTTGATTTCATGGGACAGCATGGCGGCCAGTCCCGATGCCGAACGGGCAGCGCCACGCGACACCAGTTGCCGGTCGATCTTGTCGGCCATGGTCCGCACTTGGAACAGCAGTGCCACCGCCCCTTCCATCTCGTGAACCGGCGCCGCGAACACGTCCGCTTCATGCTCGGACTGGGAGCGCAGCGGCTTGGCAATGACACGATATTCCGTTCGTGGCGTCCCGTGCCGCGCCACGAAATCAGCCAGTTCAAGCACGGGAGAGCCCGCAGCAAACAGATCCGGCAACCGGTGACGCAGCAGCACCGGCATGGAAGCGGCGAAAAAGGTTTCTGCCGCGTGATTGGCCCACAGGATAGCCCCATCCTTTGCACAGGCCAGGATCGGTTGCTGCAAGGCTTGCAAGATCAAGGCGGGCAGGTGTGTACGGTCCGCCCCGGTAGCCCCTTGCTCGTGTTCCAGCACGACCTTGCCCGCGCTCATGCTACCGGCTCCAGTTCACTCAGGCCCTCCAGCCCGCTGCATGTATGGTCCGGCGCGGCAACCACTCCCCGCCCAAGATACCGGGCCATCATGTCCATGACCCGGTCCGGCTGCCCGCAGGTCAGCAACTGGCGCCTTTGCGTACCATCCAGCACCACCTGCATCGCTTCAAGATACCAACGCAGATGCTTGCGTGCCACGCGCACCCCCAGATCGCGGCCATAGTGGGACAGGATGGCGTCATAATGCTCCCCGATCAGCCCCAGAAGTTCGTCTCCCGACGGGATAGTACTCCCCCTGCCCCCATCTGATATCGGTGCAGGCGCCCTGCCAAGAGCACGGTTGATCCGGCCCACGATCCAGGGCCGCCCCTGGGCCGCGCGCCCGATCATCACCCCCGCCGCCCCGGACCGGTCAAGGGCCAGTTCCGCATCTTCCATGTTCGCGATATCCCCGTTCACCAGTACCGGCACCGAAACCGCTTCAACGATTTCACGCACCAGATGCCAGCGGGCCCGTCCCTTGTAGAATTGTTGACGTGTCCGTGCATGCACGGAAATCATGCGCACCCCTGCCTCAACCGCCCGGCGGGCGATTTCGGCTCCGTTCAGGCTTTCCTCGTCCCATCCCAGACGCATCTTGAGCGTCACCGGAACGCTGGAAGCTTCAACAACCGCCTCCACGAGACGCAGGGCCCTGTCCGGCACTCGCATCAGGGCGCTCCCCGCATACCCGTTTGTTACCTTCTTGGACGGACATCCCATATTGATGTCGATAATCTGCGCCCCCGTATCCAGCGCCAGTTCCACCCCACGCACCATCCATCGGGTTTCGTTTCCGGCTATCTGCACCACATGCGGAGCGTCCCCTGCCGGTTGCAGCTTGCGCACCATGTCGCCCTGCCCTGTTGACAAGTTGGCGCTGGCTATCATCTCGGAAACGGTTGCGGCGGCCCCGAACCGTTGTACGATACGGCGAAAAGGCATGTCTGTGATGCCTGCCATGGGTGCCAGAAAGGCCCTTCCTGCGAACCGGATGCCGTCAATGACAATGTCGGTATCGGAGCCGGTAACGCCTCCCTTGCCGGTGCGGACTGCTGCCACGACTTTTGCCCTTTATTTGTGCAAACGAAAGGATGTGCCCTGATAATAGTCAGTCAACCTCCGGTTTCAATGGTCAATCTGTTAAAGACACCTCTGCATTCCTTCATTGTTAACGGGTCGGGTAACCAGAGCGCCTTTGCCGGAATAACCCTGACAGCCCCGTTGACAGACGCTTGCTCCTACGTCCGGCTCCGACTAGAAACAATCCCGACACCCATGGCATTTGCCCAACGGAAAAAACATGCACATGAATAACCCTGTCAACGTTGCCGTGATTGTCGTTGCCGGGGGCAGCGGCCAGAGGGCGGCCGAGCAGGGAGACGCAGCCCCCAAGCAATATCGTCACCTTTGCGGAGAACCGGTGCTGGCCCACAGCCTTTCCCGCTTCGCCCGCATGCGGGATGTTGATGTCATATTGCCGGTTATTGGTGCTGGCCATGAAAAATGGTATCGCCGGACTGCCCTTGAGAACCGGAAAATCCAGCCCCCCGTGATCGGTGGCGGTTCGCGCCAGCAGTCCTGTTTCGCCGGCCTTGAAGCCCTGAACACTCTCGCCCCCCGGTTCGTGCTGATCCATGATGCCGCCCGCCCGCTCGTGTTCCAGGATACGCTGGAGCGTATTCTGGCAGCCCTGCAACACCATCAGGGCGCCATTCCCGTCCTGCCGGTTACCGATACCATCAAGAAATCCGTTGACGGGTGCAGAATCGCACAAACCGTCAACCGCAATCACTTGTGGGCTGCCCAGACCCCGCAAGGATTCCACTACGCCGACATTCTGCAGGCCCATCGTTCCGCGCAGGAACAGACCACCGCCCTCACCGACGACAGCGCCGTGGCCGAATGGGCCGGTCTGGACGTGGTTCTGGTTGCCGGCGACAAGCGCACCCAAAAGATCACGACAGCCGCCGATTTCGGCCGCCTGGCCGCACTGCTTTCAAACGAGGCCCCCATGGAAACACGCGTAGGAAACGGGCTGGACATCCATCCCTTTGGCAACGGGGACAGGGTCATGCTGGGCGGCATTCCCATCCCCCACGACGCCGGGTTGCAGGGACATTCGGACGCGGATGCCGCTCTGCATGTGCTTACCGACGCTTTGCTGGGCGCCCTTGCCGAAGGGGATATCGGCACCCATTTTCCCCCTTCCGATCAACGCTGGAAAGGCGAGCCTTCCACCACCTTTCTGTCCTTTGCCGCCGGACGTGTTGCCGCACGGGGCGGAAGGATCATTCATCTGGACTTGACCATCAATTGCGAGGCGCCGCGCATAAATCCCCATGTTGCGGCCATACGCAACAACATCGCCAGAATTTGCAGCATCCAGCCGGAACGGGTTTCGGTAAAGGCAACCACCTCGGAAAAGATGGGGTTTGTCGGCCGCCGCGAGGGCCTGATGACAATGGCAACGGCCACCATCCAGCTTCCCGTCAGCACCCGGGATGAAGATCTTTCCAAAAAGGAACAGCCCGATAATGTTTGATCCGCGCACAGAGGAACTGGCTCGTGATGTTGTGCGGACCCTTGAGCGGCTGGACATGACAATCGTGACCGCGGAAAGCTGCACCGGTGGCCTGATCGGGGGCGCCCTGACAGCCATTCCCGGATCTTCCAGTGCGGTATTCGGCGGTTTCATCACCTACGCCAACCGGGCCAAGACCACTTTTCTGGACGTCCCCGACGAACTGCTTGCAACCCACGGTGCGGTTTCCGAACCGGTTGCCCGCGCCATGGCAAAAGGGGCCCTGCGCAACAGTGATGCGCAGGCAAGCATTGCCATCACCGGCATTGCCGGCCCCGGCGGCGGCACCCCGGACAAGCCGGTCGGACTGGTCCACATGGCATGCGCCACGGACACCAACGTCATGCACCGCAAGGAAATTTTTCCCGATCACGGCCGCGCATTCATCCGCCAGCAAGGCATTCAGGCGGCCCTGCAACTGGTCCTTGATACCCTGACATCACCTCAGGAATAACGCCGTTGCGCTTCGGCAACAAAGGCGTTCAGGATTTGCTCCTGCATGCTGGAAAAGGCCGGCTCCGCCACCGCGGCAACCAGCGGATTGGAAAAGGCAAAGTCGATCTCGAAGGTAACATGGGTTCCCTTCCCCGTTTCATCGGGCAGAAAGGTCCACTGGCTGTCCAGATGAGAGAACGGGCCGTCCAGCGCACGGGCCGTGATGGTGCCCTTGTTGCGGTCCACCCTCACCTGGCTGGTATAGCTGCGGGATATGGGGCCAAAACGCACATGCATGCGTGCGTCGCAACCATATTTTTCTCCCTTGCCCCAACCCGCGTCCCGCTCCAGATGCATGGATGAACAATTGGGGACGA
>JALWTJ010000349.1 GCA_027082895.1 Hyphomicrobiales bacterium
TGGACAATGCCCGGCTGAACGGTGTGGAAAAACAGATCACCTGCGTTCAGGCGGCCGGTCTGGATCATGAAACGATCCGCGCCAAAAGCCCCTTCGATCTGATCGTGGCCAACATTCTGGCCGCCCCCCTTGCCCAGCTTGCCCCCGACATTTCCCGGGCCACCGCAAAGGGATCAACACTTGTCCTGTCCGGGCTGTTGAACACCCAGGCGGCAGACATCCAGGAGACCTATGCCCGCCACGGCTTTGCACTGGAAAAGCGCCTGCCCATCAATGACTGGACGACGCTTGTCCTGTGCAAGGCAGATTGAAGCACCGCTCAGTGCTGGTCGTCCATGTGGTAACGACGCTGGTAAAAGGCGATATCCCGGGCCGCGCTGCGTTCACGTCCCGCAATGATGGCATTGATGGCCCGCGAAATGAAATTCCTGTTCCGTGTCATGATCAAACTCCCGACATGTTGAGCACCATGCAACTTTGGCGTTGCAACAGCCCCCATATAGGATCAAAACTCGAACGCGGTTAGCGTCTTCCGCGCAGCCCAGATATGCCATCGCCGCATGGCCGGTTAACAAGGATCAACACATGTCCGATACCTCCCCAAGGACTCCCACTGCCATATACCAGTCATTCGAAACCATTTCGAACCCTGCCAATGTCGCCCCGCGCCTTGCGGCCCTGCGTCAGCGCATGGCGGACGAAAGGCTCGATGCCTTCCTTGTTCCCCTGTCCGATACCCATCGCGGCGAGTCCCTGCCCAAAAGCGAACGCCGTCTGGCCCATGTCACCGGCTTTACCGGTTCCGCGGGACTGGCGCTGATTGCCCGGGACAAGGCCGCCCTGCTCGTGGATGGCCGCTATACCATTCAGGCCCCCGCCCAGACCGATACGAACCTTGTGGACGTGCTGCCCGTGCCCGCAACCCGTCCCGCCCAGTGGCTGAAGGACCATCTGCCCGTGCGCGCGCGCATCGGATACAACCCCTGGCTGCACACTATCGGCGAGATCAGCAAATGGCGTGATGAACTGGCAAGCCATGCCGAACTGGTGGCCACCGGTGATCTGGTTGCCGACATATGGGAAAACCGCCCCGCCCCGCCAATGGGCAGCGTGGAACTGCTGGGCCATAACCGCGCCGGGCGCACCGCCAGCGACAAGATCGCCGACATCCAGCAGCAATTGAAAAACGAAGGGGCCGATACGCTGGTGCTCAACGTCCCCGAATCCATCTGCTGGCTGTTCAACATGCGCGGCCGGGACGTGCCCAACACCCCGGTGGTCCTGTCCTTTGCCATCGTTCCGGCGACCGGCACCCCCACCCTGTTCGTCGCCCCGGAAAAACTGACCGATGAACAAAGGGAAGAACTATCCGCCATTGCTGCACTTGAACCCATGGAGGGTTTTGCTCCGGCGGTGGAAAAACTCAAGACGCCGGGCAGAAAGATATGGCTCGACCCGGCCACCTGCCCCGCCCTTGTCGGCGCCGATCCCGAGGGTACCGGCTTTGTCGCCATCGAAAAGGCCGATCCCATTTCCATGGCCAAGGCGTGCAAGAACGAGGCGGAACTGGCCGGCATGCGTGAAGCCCAGCGCCTGGACAGCATCGCCATGGCAAAATTCCTGCGCTGGTTCGACGAACACGCTCCAAAGGGCAACCTGACCGAAATCGACATTGCCTGCGCGCTGGAAACATTCCGGCGCGAGGAAGAAACCCTCTTCGACATTTCCTTTGACACCATTTCCGCCTCCGGTCCCCATGGGGCCATCTGCCATTACCGGGTAAACACACAATCCAACCGGCGGCTGCAGCCCGGCGAACTGATGCTGGTGGACAGCGGCGGTCAGTATCTTTCCGGCACCACCGACATCACGCGCACCATGTTCTGCGGCGCGGCCACCCCGGAACACAAGGACCGTTTCACCCGGGTGCTCAAGGGCATGATCGCCATTTCCACCCTTCAGTTTCCCGAGGGCACCAACGGCGCCCAGATCGACATTCTGGCCCGCCATCCCCTGTGGCAGGTGGGGCTGAACTACGACCATGGAACCGGCCACGGGGTGGGCGCCGGCCTGAGTGTCCACGAGGGGCCCGCCGGCATTGCCGCACGCTACCTGGTGCCCCTGAAGGCCGGCATGATTCTTTCCAACGAACCGGGCTATTACAAGGAAGGGGACTATGGCATTCGCATCGAAAACCTTGTCCACGTCATCCCCAGCCCCGACAGGCCCGGCTTCCTGGCCTTTGAAACCCTGACCCTGACCCCCATCGATACCCGACTGATCGATGCGTCCCTGCTGAACCGGCAGGAAACCGACTGGCTGAACGCCTATCACGAACGGGTGCGCAACGAGGTCGGCCCCCTGCTGCACGGAGCGGACCGGGAATGGCTTATCCGGGCAACCGCGCCCGTCTGACAAGAAGAATTGGCTGGAGCAGCGGCACCGGAAAGCAATCAGGAAACCAGCGCCAGCCAGTCCGCCTCGCTCAGCACCTGAACACCGAGCTGTTCCGCCTTCTTCAGCTTGGAGCCGGCCCCGGGGCCAGCCACCACCATGTCGGTTTTTCCCGAAACCGATCCGGACACCTTTGCCCCCAGCCTTTCGGCCATGGCCTTGGCCTCGGCGCGAGTCATCTTTTCGAGGGAACCGGTAAAAACCACGGTTTTCCCCGCCACCGGGCTGCCCGCAACCGCTTCCGGTTCGTGACGCCTGGGCGTTACCTGTTTCAGCAAGGCATCAACCACCTCCCGGTTGCGCTTGTTGGCAAAGAACGCCATCAACGATTGGGCCACGGTTTCCCCGATCCCGTCAATGCCGATCAACTGTTCCCGCGCCTCTGCATTTCCCTCGCCCGCCTCCCTCACTACCCTTTCGAACGTGGCAAAATCCCCAAAGGTACGCGCCAGCAGGGCTGCCGTGGTTTCCCCCACATGCCGAATCCCGAGGGCAAAGATGAACCGGTCCAGATCCGGATGTTTCCGGGCGTTGATTGCCCGAAACAGGTTGGAAACGGATTTTTCCTTCCACCCCTTCTGCTGCGCCAGCTTTTCGGAGGCCTGTTCGTCCCGCTCCTCAAGGGTAAAGATGTCCGCTGGCTCCCGGATCAGACCCTGCGCATAAAAGGCCGCAATCTGCTTGTCCCCCAGCCCGTCAATATCCAGGGCCCGCCGTGACACGAAATGCTTGAGCTGTTCCACCGCCTGCGCCGGACATTTCAGCCCCCCCGTGCACCGGGTCACCGCATCCTTTTCCCCCGTGCTTTCGTTTATCTCCCGCACCGCATCGGAACCGCATGCCGGACATTTTTTCGGGAATTCATAGGGGTGTGAATCTTCGGGACGCTTTTCCTTGACCACCCGGACAACCTGCGGAATGACATCCCCTGCCCGCTGCACCACCACCGTGTCACCCACGCGAATATCCTTGCGGGCAATCTCGTCCGCATTATGCAGGGTGGCATTTGTCACAACGACCCCCCCCACCGTTACCGGCCGCAGTCGGGCCACCGGTGTCAGGGCGCCGGTCCGGCCCACCTGAATGTCGATCCGGTCCAGAATGGTGGTCGCCTGTTCGGGAGGAAACTTGTAGGCGATGGCCCAGCGTGGCGCCCGCGCCACCGCTCCCCAGCGTTCCTGCAAGGCAAGGGAATCCAGCTTGTAGACCACCCCGTCAATATCATAGCCAAGGGTCGCCCGCTGCGCCTCGATGTCCCGATAATGGGCAAGAAGCACATCCACGTCCCCGCTACGGATCATCAGCGGATTGATGATGAACCCCCATTCCCCCATCCTGTGCACCGCCTCATATTGGCTCGTCGCAAAGGGACGGGACGTGACCCCCCAGGCATAGGCAAAGAATTTCAGGTTGCGCTGCGCCGTGATCGAAGCATCCAGTTGCCGCAGAGAACCGGCCGCGGTGTTGCGCGGATTGACATAGGTCTGTTCCCCCTTTTCCGCCGCCTCCCGGTTGAGGGCGGCAAAATCCGCATGGGTCATATAGACCTCGCCGCGAATTTCGATCTCCTCGGGCCACCCCCTGCCCGAAAGGTGATCCGGAATGTCGCCAATGGTGCGCAGGTTGGCCGTTATGTCCTCCCCTTCCGTTCCATTGCCCCGTGTCGCCCCCTGCACGAAACGGCCCTCCCGGTAGAACAGGGACGCTGACAGCCCGTCAATCTTGGGCTCGGCGGTGAATTCCAGTGTCAGATCCCGGTCATGGGCAAAGAACTTGCGCGCCCGCGCCACGAATTCCCGTATGTCATCATCAGAAAAAGCATTGGCCAGGGACAGCATCGGCACCCGGTGGATCACCTTGTCAAACCCGCTCGAAAGGGTGCCCCCCACCCTGTCGGATGGGCTGTCCGAACGTTTCAGATCGGGAAATCTTTTTTCGATGGCCGCGTTCCGCTGCCGCAGGGCATCATATTCCGCATCCGAAACCTCGGGGGCATCCGCGTTGTAGTAGGCCAGGTCCAGCGCGGCAATCTTTCGGGCCAGCCGCGCCAGTTCTCGTTCCGCCTGCTCCCGGTCCAGATCATCCACCGCCATTTTCGCCAGTTGGTCCCGCTCCGCCGCCATCATCCGACCTCCGAGAGCAGGCGCCGGGCAGCGGCCCGCGCCTCGTCCGAAACTTCTGCCCCGGCCAGCATGCGCGCGATTTCCTCACCCCGCTGCTCCCGGTTCAGTTCATGCACCCGGGTGCGCACCGTATCCGCATCCCCGGCGCGCTCCTTTTCAATCAGCAAATGATGACGCGCCCGCGCCGCGACCTGCGGAGCATGGGTAACGGTAAGCACCTGCACCAGCCGGGCAAGACGGGCAAGACGGCGCCCCATGGCATCGGCCACCGCACCGCCGACCCCGGTGTCGATCTCGTCGAATATCAGCACCGGCGCCGATCCCTTTTCCGCCAGGACGACCTTCAGCGCCAGAAGGAAACGGGACAGCTCCCCCCCCGATGCCACCTTCAGAAGCGGACCGGCCCGCGTCCCCGGATTGGTCTGCACATGAAAGGCGACCTGGTCGAACCCGTGGACGGAAACCCGTTTTTCATCCACCTGCCGGTCCACCAGAAAGCGCGCAGATCCCAGTTTCAGGTCCGGCAATTCCCCGGCGATAGCCCTTTCCAGCCGGTCCGCACTTTCCTTGCGGGCCGCACTGAGGTCCGCTGCCAGTTTCCGATAGGCATCCAGCGCCCCTTCCCGCTGCCGGCGCAGATCGGCAAGCCGCGCATCGCCGCTTTCAAGAGCCGCCAGTTCACCCCTGTACCGTTCAAGTTCACCGGCCAGATCATCACAGGGCACCTTGTATTTCCGCGAAGCCGCCCGCAGGGCAAACAGGCGTTCCTCCGTTATGTTCAGTTCCTCGGGGTCAAACCCCATCTCCCGCTGAATGTCCTGCAGCGCCTCCGCCGTTCCCTGCAACGCCACCAGCGCATGGTCGATTCCCTCCACCAGGGGATGGAACAGGTCACTTTCCCCCTCCATCTTTCGCTCCAGCCGCCGCAGCAGGCCGGACAGGACGGAAGAAGGCCCCTCCGGCCCGTTCAGGATTTCGTCGGCCTCCGCGATTTCGCCCGCTGCCTTTTCCAATGCCATCAGGTCCCGGCGCCGGTCGGAAAGAGCAATCTCCTCCCCTTCCTCCGGGGCAAGCCGCGACAGTTCCTCCACCGCAAACCGGGCGAAATCCTCCTCCGCCTGCGCCGCTGCCTGCCGTTGTACGGCGGCTTCCAGCTCCTCCTCCAGCGCTGCCAGTTGATCATGGGCCTGCGCCACTGCGCGCACCTTTTTCTCCAGTCCCCCATAGGCATCCAGCAGCCGGCGATGGGTCTGCACATCCACCAGCGCCCGCTCATCATGCTGGCCATGGATTTCCACCAGACGGCGCCCGATCTCCCGCATCAGTTGCACCGAAACAGGCTGATCATTGATGAAAGCCCGGGTACGCCCGTCCCCGTGCTGTACGCGCCGCAGGATCACCTGGTCACCATCATCAACGCCATTGTCCCGCAGCAGAGCGCGCACCCCGTGATCCGCGACAAGGTCGAATGCCGCCGTTACCTGACCTGACGCACATCCGGCACGAACAAGGCTCTGGTCCCCCCGGCCCCCAAGGCACAGGGTCAAGGCATCAAGAAGAATGGATTTGCCCGCCCCCGTTTCCCCGGTCAGAACGCTCAAACCGTCGGAAAAGGAAAGATCGAGCCTTTCGATCAGAACGATATTCCGGACCCACAAACCTGTCAGCATGTTCCCGTTTCCCTGTCACCCGCCCCATCCGCAATGGCCCGGCCGGTCACCCCTTGCTCAAAACCCGATCCAAGTCCGTTCCCACCGAATCCTTCCTGACAAAAAAAGCGGCGATACCAACCGGTTGCATGGAAAAATGGATTCGGACGCACAAGGCTCATTGTAGAACAAAATGAAAACAGAGCCAAGAGATGCCCACATCGCGCGCCCTGTTCCCCTGCCGCAGCGACAAGGAGCAGATGAAGCGTCACCCGATGGGCACGGGCCGTTCAGCCCGGTTCAGTTCTTTTCCAGCTGCAAAGTGCCATCAAGGGAGGTGCCGGCCACGGCTTCCGGTACAACCCCCTGCTGCTGCAACAGGTTGTAGGCTCTTTCATACCAGGAACTTGACGGGTAGTTCAGCCCCAGTACCGCACCTGCCGACTGAGCTTCACTGACCAGACCCAGCTTCAGATAGGCTTCCGTAAGCCGGTAGAGGGCTTCCTCGATATGGGTGGATGTCTGGTAATTGTCGACCACCGCCCGGAACCGGTTGATGGCGGCCGTATACTGGCCATTGCCCAGATAATAGCGGCCCACGGACATTTCCTTGCCCGCCAGCTGGTCGAAGGCCACCCGCATGTTGTCCCGGCTTTCCTGCACATATTCGGACTTGGGGTAATTCGAGATCAGCAACCGATAGGTGTCAATGGCATCCTGCGCCAGCTGCTGGTCGCGGGTGATATCCTTGATCTGGGCAAACAGGGAGGTTCCTTTGAGATAAAGGATATAGGCCACCTGCGGGGACGAGGGATACAGGGCAAGATACCGGTCCGCCGCCAATACTGCTTCCGGATAATCCGCGATCCGGAAATTGGCGTAAACGGTCATCAGTTTGGCCTTTTCCGCATATTCGGAATAAGGATGCTGCCGCTCCAGCTTGGCAAGGGTGGCAAGAGCGCTCTTAAAGAACTGCCGATCCATGTCTGCCAGTGCCGAGGAATAAAGCTCGTCCGGCGGAATGATCTCCTCTTCCTCGATCTTTACCGGGCCAAACAGGTTGAAACCGCTGCACCCGCTGACAAGAACCGACAACATCAGCACGGTCAGAAACCGCACCACCAGACCACTACCGCGTTTGGAAAAATTCATGCCTTGCCCACCTGCGGGTCCATGCGACCCTGAAAATGTTGCCGGACGCCCGGATATTGCCCGCGAATGCCTGTTCCAACTAGGTTCCAATTGGATCAAAACTGTGGCGACGATACCGGTCAGCCCACGGAACGCAAATAGGATTTGACCTCAAGCCCCTCGGGCAAATCATCAAGTGAATCAAATGCCAGCGGCAGATCGTCCGCCGATACCACCTCGAAATTGGCCTCGTTGGCAAACAGGCTTGCCAGCACGAGGGCATTGAGGGCATGTCCCCCCTTGTAGGAACGGAAACGGCCATAGATCGGCATTCCGCTCAGCGCCAGATCGCCAACGGCATCCAGCAGTTTGTGCCGGACAAATTCGTCCTCGAAACGCAACGGTGTCGCGTTCAGCATCTTGTCCGCATCCAGCGCAATGGAATTTTCCTTGGAAGATCCAAGGGCGTAGCCTGCCTGACGCAGCACCTTGGCATCTTTCATGAACCCGAAGGTACGCGCCGCGCTGACATCCTCAACGAAGCGCCGCGGCGTCCACTCGAAAATCATGCGCTGGCGGCCGATAATCTTGCTGTCAAAGTCGATTTCCAGATCAAGCGAGCGCCCGTTATACGGCTCAAGGGCCGCAAAGGAATCATTGTTGCGCACGGTAACGGTGCGCAGGATCTTGATATAGTTGCGCGTGGCGGCCTGCACCTGCAATCCCTGCGCCATGATGGCCTCGACAAACGGATAGGCACTGCCGTCAAGAATGGGGCATTCCGGCCCGTTCAGGACAATGTCCGCATTGTCGATGCCCAGCCCGCTGAGCGCCGAAAGCACGTGCTCCACCGTGGCAACGCTGACCGAATCCCCCAGATCCATTGTGGTACAAAGAGTTGTTCGGGTAACGCGGGAAAATTCCATGGGCACCGGCCCCACCACGCGCCCATCCTCCATGATCCGGCTGATCTGAAACCCGGTTCCAGCCGGAGCGGGATTGATATTGAGAGTGACAGGTATGGCCGAGTGAACCCCGAAACCATCGAACCTGACACTTCCTCCCAGCGTACACTGCCGAGCAGAAATTCTTTGCATCCCGCTACCTCAAACTACTTCATGATCCGGATTCGGTATAGCCAAAAAAAAACCAATGCGGAAGCCCGCATTGGTCTTTGTTAATGAAAATTAACAATCGTGGCATCAAAGCCGCATTTTTTCCTATCCGTGCTTACGCAGGAAAGCGGGAATTTCGATCTGTTCCCCCTTGCTGTCGCTACCCGAAGAACGGCCCATCCGGTCCAGATTTCCAGTCGCACCCGGCTGATTGCGTGTCGCGGAACGGGAAGAATGAGCCTCGATGGCCTTTTGGGCTTCCCGGTCATCCGCCTCCACGGCAGAACCTTCTGTCTCGCTGCCGCGTCCCAGATTGAGACCGACGTTGGAAGCAAGGCGCTTGAAAAGGCCACGAGGCGTGTTTGCCCCGTCGGAATCGGTGCCTTTGGCGCCGGCAATGGCACGCTGGGCAACCGGCGGCATTTCCTCGACCCGCGGAATGCGGGTGCTTTCCACCGGCCGTGACGCACTGCGCGGCACATAGGCCTTGGGTGCTTCGGGTTCCGGCCGGGCAGGTTTTTCTTCCATGGGGGCGCTGGGCGTGGTTTCGGCCACATAAGGCTCGACCACCACATCGCCATTGTCCGCTCCGTTGCTGCTCGATGCGGTCCGCTCCAGTACAGCACTGGCCATGGCCGCTTCAAGCTGGTTCCCCACTTCCTCGTTGCTCGAAGCCAGCTGGGGGGCCGGTTCGGATCGTTCGATGGTAATGGCAGCCCGGTCCGGATGAGGCTGCACCGGGTCCATGGCCTGAACCATGGCCGCTTCGGTGCCCGTCGCCACGACGGAAACACGAATGGCTCCCTCCATGCGATCATCAAAGGTGGCGCCGAGAATGATGTTGGCGTCAGCCCCCACCTCTTCACGGATCCGGCTGGCGGCCTCGTCCACCTCGTAAAGGGTCATGTCCTGGCCACCGGTAATGGAGATCAAAAGACCGCGAGCGCCCTGAATGGACACTTCATCCAGCAGCGGATTGGAAATGGCTGCCTCCGCTGCATGACGCGCCCGATCTTCACCATTGGCCTCGCCGGTGCCCATCATGGCCTTGCCCATGCCCCGCATGACGGAACGCACATCGGCAAAGTCCAGATTGATCAGACCTTCCTTCACCATCAGGTCCGTGATGCAGGCAACGCCGGAATAAAGTACTTCGTCCGCCATGCCGAACGCATCGGCAAAGGTGGTTTTCTCGTTGGCCACCCGGAACAGGTTCTGATTGGGAATGACCAGCAGCGTATCCACATAGCGGTGCAACTCGTCGATACCGGACTCGGCCAGGTTCATCCGGCGCTGTCCCTCGAACTGAAACGGCTTGGTGACCACCCCCACGGTCAGAATGCCCTGCTCCCGTGCTGCCCGCGCCACGACCGGAGCAGCCCCGGTCCCGGTGCCGCCACCCATGCCCGCGGTGATGAACGCCATGTGCGCCCCGCTCAGGTGATCGTTGATTTCATCAATGCTTTCCTCTGCGGCGGCCTTGCCCACGTCCGGGTGCGAACCGGCCCCCAGCCCCTCGGTAACCGCAACCCCCAACTGGATGACCCGGCTGGCCTTTGACAGCGCCAGGGCCTGAGCATCGGTATTGGCCACCACGAAATCCACCCCGTCCAGTCCGGAATCGATCATGTTGTTGACGGCATTGCCGCCAGCGCCCCCCACTCCGAAAACGGTAATGCGCGGCTTGAGTTCTTGAATGTCGGGAATGGTCAAATTTATGCTCATGGCGGGCCTCATCTGGGGGGTTCCTGCCCAAATTTACCCGCACAAACGTTAATCGGTTACTAACAAACTGCCCTCCCGGACGGCTTTTTATGCAAATTGCAACATCATCAGCGGCAAATGACCAAACGTTTACCGCCTGTTAAGCCTGTTCCTTGCACTTCCGGCACAAATTGAACACTCCTGTAACGAACGCCCCGCACGGCACACCTGTGCGCAAGCAGCACCCTGCCACCCCCCGGGAGCAAAAACCGCACGACCGGGGCACAAGTTGCAATCTGTTGTTGAATCAGAACCTAAAAGCTGGACCGTAACCAGTTGCCCACACGCGACAAATAGCCATCGGTCCCCGTCAGGCGGCGTGCCACCGCCGGCTCCCTGTATTCCTGATGGCAGACCTGCGGATAAACCAGCATGCCCGCCACGGTGGAAAAGGTGGCCCCGCGCGCATTCTCCGGCAGGCCGGACACCCCGAGGGGACGCCCGATCCGCACGTTGCGCGCCAAGAGGCGGCGTGCCAGTTCGGGAAGTCCCACCAGTTCGCTGGCGCCCCCCGTCAGAACCACCCGCCGACCGCAGGCATCCATCATGCCCGTGGCCTGCATTCTCTCGCCGATGGCGGTAAGAATCTCCTCGATTCGCGGGCGGATGATCCGTGTCAGCTGCGCCCGCGGTATCTGGTTGGGCACCGCATCGCTTTCCACCCCGATCCCGGTTACCGGAATCATGTCCCGGTCATCGCTCTGGCCAGGCAGAACGCTTCCGTAATAGGTCTTGAGCCGCTCCGCATCATCAATGCTTACCGACAGTTGACGCGCAATATCCAGCGTCAGGTGATGCCCGCCAATGGCAATGGCATCCGCATAGATCAGCCGGTCGTCCCGGAAAACGCTGACCGTTGTCGTTGCCCCCCCGAAATCGATCACCGCCACCCCGAGCCGCGCTTCATCGTCAACCAGTGTCGCCAGCCCGGACGCATAAGGGGTGGCAATCAGCGCCTCGACCTGCAAATGGCACCGGTTCAACACCAGTTCGATATTGCGCATGGTCAGGGTTTCCGCCGTAATCACGGCGATATCGACCCCGAACTGCTCGCCAACCATGCCCAGGGGGTCGGAAATCCCCTTCTGCCCGTCCAGGGAAAAGCCGATGGGCAGGGCATGAATGATGGAGCGCTCATTGCGCACCGAACGTTCGTTCACCGCCCGCAGCACCCGGGAAATGTCACCCCGTTCCACCTCGTTGCCGCTCAGAGAAACCGACGCGCTGAACGTTTCGGAACCCAGCCGCCCCGCGCTTACATTGACAATGACCGATTCCACGGTCAGCCCGGCCATGCGTTCAGCCTCCCCGACCACGGAGCGAATGGCCTGTTCGGCCCGCGCAAGATCGCTCACGATCCCGCTCTTGATGCCCGCCGAGGGGCCATAACCGAACCCGATCACTTCCACCACATGGCTGCGATCCCGCAGTGCCTTGCCCTCCGCCCGCGGCACCAGCCGTGCCACCACGCAGCACATCTTGGTCGACCCGATATCCAGCACCGCGACAAGAGACGTCTTTCCCGGCTGAACGGGGCGCAATCTGGCCGTAAGGGATTGTGTAATCATGAATGGTTCCCTCTGGTTTTCTGGGTTTTCAGCTGTCGGTTTCGTTTCGTTGGGCAGGGCGCAAGGCAACAAGATCGGGAACCCGCATGTCGATCAGCACCAGGTCCCGGTCCAGCAACGCGGAATCCTTCTGGGCCGCTTCCAGTTGCGAAAGGGCCGCCTCGACCCCGGATTCGGGCAGCTGAACCCGCAGCCCCGTTTCATAGATCAGATCCCAGCGCCGATCCGCAATGCGGCTGTATGCCAACAGTCTTTCCTTGAGCAGGGGATGCCGGTCCAGCGCGCTGATGATGATACGCGCATCATCCGCCGCCCCGTCACCGATCACCAGGGGCAAGGCACTGTCCGCCCGGCTCCCCGAGGCAATCTGCCGCCCCGCCCCGTCGATAACGAACGTCACGCCGTCTACCCGCCAGCGCGCAACCGGCTCAACCTCGCTCACCCGGACCACAAGACGGGACGGATAGACCTTGCGCACACTGACATCGGAAATGACTGGAATGTCCAGAATGCGCCGACGCGCCGCCTCCACATCAAAATTCAGAATATTGGTCGTCTCGTCGATTCGAAGGGCCGCCGCGATTTCCCGTTCACTGGCCAGGGACTGGCCGGTAATGGCAATTTCCGAAATTCCAAGACCCAGACTGGCAAACCGTCCCGACATCAGATCCCCGACCGATACCGCCGCCTGAACGATTCCACCCCGGGCACTGATACCGCCCGCAACGATCAGTGCCGCCAGCAACATGATGCCGCCCCGGACCATGAAAATGCGGTGCAGCACCCAGTGACGCCGGATTGTCATCAACAGGCGGCCAACAACCCCGAGGCCCGGACTGCCAGCCCGCACCGGAAGCCGCGCCGGCCCGAAACCGGACAGGGCACCAACCCTTGCCCGCGCGTGGGCAGCATTCTTTTCCACCGGCCCGTTACCTATCGCTGACACGTTGCATCCTCCACCATCCAGCGCACCAGTTCCTCACCCGAATGCCCGGCATATTCCGCCAGTTCCGGCACCAGGGACGTTTCCGTCATGCCCGGCTGCGTGTTCACCTCCAGGCACACCAGTTCCCCTTCTTCGCCCACCCGGTCATTGTAACGGAAATCAGCCCGGCTGATCCCCCGGCAACCCAACGCCTGATGCGCCAGAAGTGCCAGTTTCTGCACCCGGTCATAAACCCCTTCGGGGATGTCCGCCGGCAAAACATGCCGCGATCCCCCTTCGGAGTATTTGGCTTCATAATTGTAAAAATGCAGGTCGGTCACGATCTCCGTCACCCCCAGCGCCACGTCCCCCATCACCGCGCAGGTCAGTTCGCGCCCCGGAATGAAACGTTCCACCATCAGTTCCTCGCCCCCCCGCCAGTCGGGACGCAATATTTCCTGGGGCGGATGGCTGGCGCCATCCGCAACGATGAAGATGCCGACACTGGAACCTTCGGCCACCGGCTTGACCACATAGGGCGGTTTCATGACATGCTCCCGGGCAATATCGCCCCGGGATGCAACCACATGATGGGTCACCGGCACACCGGCAGCCTTGAAGATGATCTTGGACTGATGCTTGTCCATGGCCAGCGCCGATGCCAGCACCCCCGAATGGGAATAGGGCAAGCCCAGAATTTCAAGAATGCCCTGAATGGTGCCATCTTCCCCGAAACGGCCATGCAGGCCATTGAGCACCACGTCCGGCTTGAGTTCGGCCAGCACCGTGCCCACGTTCCGGTCCACGTCGATTTCAGTGACCCTGTAGCCGTTTGCGCGCGCATGAAGGGCCAGGTAGGCGCCCGTCTTCAGCGAAACCTCGCGTTCCGCCGACCACCCCCCCTTCAAAACCGCAACATGCCTGCCCATTACAATCCTCGAAACGACATTGCTCGAAATGGCAATCCTCGAAAAACCGCCCGTCAGCCGACCAGCCGGCGCATCAGCCATTCAATCGACCCGGCCCTGAAGGACCGTGCCCATATCGTTCCATAAATTAGCGCAACAATTATGAACAAACTGGCACTGACAAGCACCATTTCGGCACTTTGCCCGCCGATCATGCAGGAGCCTCCAAAACCGCCATTCCCAGCAGGATATGCGCGATATAAAGGGTCAGTGCCTGTTTCTCGGAAAACGCCTATCCAGCATCAGGAGCCTTTTCGGCAAAGACATCCCCATCCAGAAATTCCTTCACCTCCCGGCCCGGCGCAAAATGCCCCATGCGCCGGATTTCCCAATCCAGTTCCACCCCCGAATTTTCCCGCACCCGGTGGCGCACCGTTTCCCCCAGCAACTCCACATCGTGGGCACTGGCCCCCCCAAGGTTGAGCAGGAAATTGCAGTGCTGTTCGGAAACCTGTGCCTGCCCGATCTGCAGTCCCCGGCACCCGGCCGCATCGATCAGTTTCCAACTGGAATGACCTTCAGGATTCTTGAAGGTCGACCCCCCGGTCTTGTGCTTGACCGGCTGGGAGCTTTCCCGTGTCCGGGTCAGGTTCTGCATCCGGCTCTGCAATTCGTCCGGATCCCCCGGATGTCCCTGGTAGACGGCCGACGTGAATATCATGCCCTCCGGCCCCCGGGACCTGCGATAGGAATATCCCATTTCCGCGTTGGTCAGCTCGATCACTTCCCCCTGCCGCGTAATGCCGCGCACCGAAACCATCCGGTCCCGTGTTTCCGTGCCATAGCAGCCCGCGTTCATGTAAAGGGCGCCCCCGATCCCCCCCGGAATCCCACGGTAAAAGGTAAAACCGTCAATTCCCTCCCGGGCCATGGCCTGGGCAAAACGCACATCGGGCAGGGCAACCCCTACCCGCACCCGGTTGTCGCCCAACAGTTCGATGGCGGAAAAGCCCTTGACCGGCAGCCGGATGACCACCCCCTCAAGTCCCCCGTCCCGGATCAGAAGGTTTGAGCCCAGCCCCACCACGCGCACCCTAATGTCCTTTGGAAGATGCGACAGGAAGAAGGCAAGATCCGCCTCGTCGGCGGGCATGAAAAACAGTTGCGCCGGCCCCCCGATTCGAAACCATGTCACATCGGCCATGCTCTGGTTGACCCGCAATTTTCCCCGCACCTGCCCGATCCAGTCGGAAAAACGGGGCAGAAGATCGGGATACGTAGACACAGCCTCAGCCATTGCCACCCCCGATTCCCTTGAGAACCGTCAGTTCTTCGGGCAGGCGGGCCGCCCATTGCGTGATGTTTCCCGCCCCCAGACACACGACATAATCCCCGTCGGCCGCCCGCTCCCGGATCATGGGCGCCAGCATTTCCGGCCCCTCGATGGTGCGCACGTCCCGGTGCCCCAGCGCCCGGATACGGCGCGCCAGTTCCCGGTGATCAATCCCCTCGACTGCCTCTTCACCGGCCGCAAACACCGGCGCGATGATGACGGTATCCGCATTGTTGAAACAGGCGGCAAATTCCTCGAACAACTCGCTCAGCCGCGAATAGCGATGGGGCTGCATGACGGCAATCACGTCGCGCCCTGTTGCCTGTCGCGCCGCATCCAGCACAAAGGCGATTTCCACCGGATGGTGCCCGTAATCGTCGATGATCGTGATACCATCCACGGTGCCGGTGCGGGTGAAACGCCGCTTGACGCCGCCAAAATCCGCCAGCCCCTTGCGAATCGCGTCTGCCGAAATGCCCATGTGATCGGCCACCGCGATGGCCGCCGTGGCATTCAGGGCATTGTGCAGGCCCGGCATGGGCAACGCGATGTCGGCAATGGCCTTTTGCTCCCCCGTCACCCGATCACGCAACTCCACGCCGAACCGACTGGCGCCTCCGCTCTGCACGAGATCAACCAGACGCACATCAGCCTGCGGGTTCTGCCCGTAGGTAATGACCCGGCGATCTTCGATTTCCCCGACCAGCGCCTGCACTTCGGGGTGATCCACGCACATGACCGCAAAACCGTAAAAGGGAACATTTTCCACGAACTGGTAATAGGCCGACCGCACGGCGGCGAAATCCCCGTAATGGTCCAGATGTTCGGGGTCCATGTTGGTCACCACCGCCACATCGGCGGGCAGCTTGGTGAAGGTGCCGTCGCTTTCGTCGGCCTCCACCACCATCCAGTCCCCACCCCCGAGGCGCG
>JALWTJ010000350.1 GCA_027082895.1 Hyphomicrobiales bacterium
GAATTCCTGACCAGCCTTGAGATGAATTTCACCGCCTCCCCGGCCGTCAAACCCGCCGACTTCAACCGCATCCTGAGCCGGGCACGGGCAACGGACAAGTCGATCCAGGTTTCCGAAATGGTGTTGCGCTCCCAGGCACAAGCCGAATACAGCCCCAGCAATTACGGCCATTTCGGGCTGAACCTGTCCCACTACGCCCATTTCACCTCCCCCATCCGCCGCTATGCCGACCTGATCGTGCACCGGGCGCTGATTTCCGCCTGCTCCCTTGGTACGGACAGGAAGAATGCAGATGGCCTGCCAAAAATGGAAGCCGGGGAACTGAAAGCGATCGCCGAACATATTTCCATGACCGAGCGCCGCGCCATGATGGCCGAACGCCAGACCACCGACCGCCTGATCGCCCTGTTCCTGAACGGACGCACGGGCGCCCGCTTTTCCGCCCGCATTTCCGGCGTTGCCGGTGCCGGACTGTTCGTGCGTCTCGACGATACCGGCGCTGACGGCTTCATTCCCGCCGCAACCCTTGGCTCGGACTATTTCCGCCACATCCCCGAACAACAGGCCATGGTGGGCGAAAAGAGCGGCGAGCGATTCCAGCTGGGCGCACCGGTCGAGGTGGAACTGGTGGAGGCCGCCCCCCTTGCCGGCGCCCTGCGTTTTCGCATGCTGTCGCACGGCGACAGGACAAAACCACCCGGCTCCACTGGACAAGGACGCCGCCCCCGGACTAAGAGGGGCCCTCAAAAGTTCAAAGGCAAACGCAAAAGATGAGTGTCAAGATCAACATCGATCAGGCCGCCGACACCCCGGCAGACCTGCCCAAGCGCCCTCTGAGCACCGCCATGCTGCGCGGTGCTGCGGGCAAATGCCCCCGTTGCGGTGAAGGCAAGCTGTTTTCTGGTTACCTCAAGGTAACGGACGAATGCCCGGTCTGCCACCTGAACCTGTCCCGGCACCGGGCCGATGATGCGCCTCCCTATATCACCATCGTTCTGGTGGGACATATCCTGGTGGGCCTGATGCTGCATCTGCAGATAGTCTGGCACATTCCCCCTTATGCCTACCTGGCAACCCTGGTGCCCCTGGCCATCATTCTGCCCCTGCTGCTGCTCCCCCCCATCAAGGGCGCCATCGTGGGGCTTCAATGGGCCAACCGCATGCACGGTTTCGGCGAAGACGAGGACGCGGGCTGACGGCGTGGACCAGCCGCGCCCGCTTCCCAACTGCCCCCTTCGAACACCCCGTGATCCCCTGCCGACATTTGCTTGACATTTGATGGCAAATGCCTATTTTCCCGCCAAAGTTTCCGCCGCGGCCATTCCCGCCCGGCACATCCAGAAAGATTGACAAATGGCCAAGGCAAACACCATCAAGGTGAAGATGGTATCCACCGCGGATACCGGTTTCTACTATGTCACGAAGAAAAACGCGCGCACCATGACCGAAAAGATGGTGCAACGCAAATATGATCCCAAGCTGCGCAAGCATGTGGATTTCAAGGAAGCCAAGATCAAATAGCTGAACGGCTCTGGCCGTTGCAGGCAGGCAAAGAGTTTTCCCACCGCTTCCGCCGCCTTCACCAATCACGATCGGCAAGCAGTGTCCCTTCAATCCCGCTCCCCTTCCGGTGCGGGATTTTTGCTGCGCGGCATGGGAACTGCCTGCTGCAATTCATGTACGCGCAACAGAATTATGCTGTCCTCGCGATACAGCACACCATCGTGCAGGAAAGGCCGTCAGGGAAGGAAAAAGGGGGGGGGGCTGGTCCAAAACGGCTTATCGAAGAGGCCACTCCAACCGTTTCGGACCAGCTGTCCTACGTGCTCAGGAATTGCGGCGGACCTGAGCGTTTGATCGTAGGAGATACCACCCTGCTTTCCGGATCATGTCCGGCGCAACGTGGTATGCCTGCAATCTAGTGCGAACAGCCCGGCAAGCAAGCAAAACTGCACTTCTGACCCCGCAAATCGCGTTTGTTAGTGAACCGGTAACCTTACCTGTTAACATTCTGATGGTTAACGGCTTTTTTTTCTTCAAATATGATCAGGCCGCATCAAAAACCACCTGATTGCGCCCCATTTCCTTGGCCCGGTACAAAGCAACATCTGCCCGTTTCAAAAGGGTTTCGGGCGTATCTCCAAAGCGCTCGTTCAAGGCGACCCCGACACTGACGGTAACCTTGATCTTCAGCCCGTTTCCTACCTCGAACGGCATCTCGGCAATGGCCGCCCGCACCCTCTCGGCAATATTGTGCGCCTGGGAATGATTGGCATCGGGCATCAGGATGACGAACTCCTCCCCTCCATATCGGCAGGCCAGGTCCACCCCCCGGATGGAGCGCTTCAGGCGCTCGGCGAATTCCTTGAGCACCAGGTCGCCCACATCATGCCCATAGGTATCATTGACCGGCTTGAAGAAATCGATATCCAGCATCACCATGGCCAGATGCCGCCCCTGCTCCGTGGCCTTTTGCAGCATCAGCGCCGCATGGCGCTCGAAGTAACGGCGGTTATACAGCCCCGTCAACTCGTCCAGAATGGCCAGCGCCAGCGTATTGGTGACGCTTTCGCGCAATTCACGCGAATAACGCTGCCGGCGAATCTGGGTGCGCACCCGGGCCAGCAGTTCGTGCCGCTCCACCGGCCGCACGATGAAATCGTTCACCCCCAGTTCCAGACCGCGAACCACCTTGGCCCGGTCCCCCTGATCCGCTACCAGAATGATGGGAACGGAGCGGGTCTGCTCCAGGGTGCGCAATTGCGAACAGACCCGCAACGGGTCAAAATCCACCAGGTCCATGCTGACCAGCACCACTTCATAATCCCCGTCGGCAGCCTGCATGGCCACCGATGTCGGATCGCTGATCACATCCACCCGGTGCGAAGGAACCAGATAGTTCTTCAGCCGTTCGGCGCCCCGCCCGCTATCGTCCACGACAAGGATACGGCCATTGTCCGCATTGATGTTGCCCATGGCCAGTTGAGCATCCTCCACCGCCATGTCCCGCCCGGTCTGAGCCCGCGAACGCAGCTCGTCGGTCAGCATCTTGAGTCGCACCAGGCTCTTGACCCGGGCCAGCAACTGCATGTCGTCGGGCGGCTTGGTCAGAAACTCATCGGCCCCCGCCTCCAGCCCCGTTATCCTATCCGAGGGCTGATCAAGGGCCGTGACCATGACCACGGGAATATGATGGGTAGCCGGGTTGGCCTTCAGGCGGCGACAGGTCTCAAACCCGTCCATGCCCGGCATCATCACATCCAGCAGAATGATATCCACCTGGCTGGTGGCACAGATGTCCAGCGCTTCCTGCCCCGAATAGGCACAAAGAACGTCGTAATATTCTGCTGTCAGCCGTGCTTCCAGCAGCTTGACATTGGTCGGTATGTCATCGACGACCAGTACCCGCGCACTCATGAAACTCTCCGCAACTCACTACAAAAACGAAGCGCCCCCGGGACGCAGTCGGTCAGTCCTTCCCCCCAATATAGGTGGCAATGGTTTCCAAAAAGTGAGGTACGGAAATCGGCTTGGAAATATAGGCCTCACACCCCCCGGCCAGAATACGCTCCTCGTCCCCCTTCATGGCAAAGGCGGTAACCGCAATGACCGGAATGTTGCACAGTTCCGGGTCTTCCTTCAGCCACTTGGTGACTTCAAGTCCGGACACTTCAGGCAGCTGTATATCCATCAGGATAAGGTCAGGGTGATGGGCATGGGCCAGTCCCAGCGCATCCATGCCGTTTCCGGTCTGAATGACATCATAGCCCTGGGAATCAAGCAGATCGTGAAACAACTTCATGTTCAGTTCGTTGTCTTCCACGATCATGACGGTTTTTGCCATGCGACCTTCTTCCCCGCGCAATCCGAAAAATGGTGCCCGGACTGAAACATGCAACGAAACCATTTCGTTTTTCTTTTTCCGGACTTATCATCAATTCCTTACAATTCGTCAAAATCATCGATCGGCCCGATACCCGTGTTCAACAACACCAAAGACAACAATGCCTCCGCCCAGGACGCAGACATTGCCGCCTGTGCCGGGGCCGCCCTCGATCACCTGCTCGGCGCACCCGAAGAACTCATGCGCTTCATGTCCGCCTGTGGCTACACGCCCGACACCCTGCGCGCATCCGTTGGCACCCCCGAACTGCACCGGGCCCTTGTTGATCATTTTGCCGCCCATGAACCCCTGCTGCTCGCCCTGTGCG
>JALWTJ010000351.1 GCA_027082895.1 Hyphomicrobiales bacterium
GCTTCCACTCCCCAGATCATGCCGACCAGAAGGAAGAAATGCCGCCAGTGATCCGTGTCGATGATGGCCGATTCCACCGCCAGCGGAATGAAGGTTGCAACCAATGGAATCATCAACAGCCGGTTGGGGGATGGCTTGAGCATGGCGACGAACCCCTTTTTCAGGGTCATCCACACCAGTGCAAAATAGGCCAGACCGCCCCCCCATCCATAGGTCAGCAGCGCCTTGACATAGGTGTCATGGGGTTCCTCGACGATCCGCATGTTCCGAAATTCCAGCGGTCCGATGCCGAAGGGATGGGTAATGGCCAGTTCGAGCGCATAAGCCTGCCGGGCAAAGCGTCCGGTCGATCCCGAATCGTAGGTCTGGTTGAGGCTGAAGCGTTGCAGGAACAGCGAGCGCACCGATTCGATGGAGAGCAGGCCGACAAGGGCAACCAGCAGAACCCCGGCGCCAATGACGGCCAGAAGGATCATGCGGCTCCGGTCTTTCAGGTTGGCTTCCATGACGAAGCAGGCGATCAGCACGAACAGGGATGAAAAGATCAGATACCCCCATGCGGCGCGGGAGAAACTGACGAACACCCCGACGAAAAGCACCGCATAGACGGCCCCGCCGATCCATGCCCGTGCACCCCTGTCCATCAACAGGCGTTGCAAGGCAAAGGCCGCCGGAATGATCAGGAACGGTCCAAAGACATTGGGATCCTGAAAGGTCGATTTCACCCGGCCATAGCGCAGGAACAGTTCCGCGCCCGGAATGAGATCCAGATAGGCCAACGTGCCGATGATGGAGATGAGAACGGCGGCAAACGTATAGGCCCGCATCATGCCGCCCAGCCGCTTCTGGGGATCATCGGCAATGTAGTTGGCGGCGATATAGCCCGTGAACCACAAAAAGGCGGTGATCATGACATAGATGATTGCCTCCAGAACGCTCATATGCGTTACCTGAAAGGCCCCGATCAGGGCAAAGGGAATGAAAAGCACCAGCAACTGGAACATGCCGATGGCCCGCCGGTGGATACCGATGCCGCCGAACAGGGCAAAGGGCAGCACCACCAGGAACACCAGTTCGTAAGGGGACGGCTCGATGATGACAAAGGCCCCCGACACCATCCACAGGGCCATCATGGGGTGGAGAAAGCGCCGCGCAAGAATGCTCAGGGGAGACGGCGTGCGGGAAGGATGCCGCTTGATGCCCGCCCCCCCGGCACCGGGTCTTGCGTTTCCAGGCAGTGCCGCCTCAGCCATGGCCGCGATCAGAACGCGTTTTCGTTCTTGGACAACAACGAGAACGGCGTCATGAAAAGAATGTACATGTCAAGGAACGGCGTCCAGTTCTCGATATAGTGCAGATCGTGATTGACCCGCTGCTCCAGCTTCTCAAGCGTGTCCGTTTCCCCGCGCCAGCCATTGATCTGGGCCAGCCCGGTAATACCCGGCTTCACCCGGTGGCGGGCAAAGTAGCCGCCCACTGCCTCCGAATAGACCATGTTGTCGGCCTTGGCCTGCAGGGCGTGGGGGCGCGGGCCGACTATGGACAACTCGCCTTTCAGAACGTTGAACAATTGCGGCAACTCGTCGATGGACGTCTTGCGGATGAAGCGGCCCACACGGGTAACACGCGGATCATCCCTGGTCACCAGCTTGCTGGCGTTGGAGTCCCCCTGATCCACATACATGGAGCGGAACTTGTAGATGTTGATCAACTCGTTGTTGAAACCGTGCCGTTTCTGGATGAACAGGATCGGCCCCTTGCTTTCCAGCCGGATGGCAATGGCCGTCGCAATCATGATGGGGGACAATAGGATGAGAGCCGTAAGGGCCACCACCTTGTCAAACACCCATTTATAAACAAGGTTCCAGTCCGAAATCGGACGGTCCGCCATGTCGAACATGGCCACGTCCCCGATATAGGAATAGGCGGAAGGTGCCAGCTTGAGCCGGCTCATGTGGGCGCTCAGGCGGATATCCACCGGCAGCACCCACAATCGGCGCAGCATGTGCAGCACCCGGTCTTCGGCCGAAAGCGGCATGCACACGATGACCAGATCCAGCGGTGTGTGGCGGGCGAATTCTATCAGTTCATCCACATTGCCCAGCTTGGGGCAATGGGCAACGATTTCCGGGGAACGCTTGTCTTCCCGATCGTCGAACAGCCCGATCAGATCAATGTCGTTGTCGGCGCTTTCGTGGATGGCCTTGATGAGTTCTTCGGCCGGTTGTCCCCCGCCAACGATCACGGTGCGCCGCTTCACTCGTCCGCTTCGGGTCAGCGCCATCACGACCCAGCGCACCCCCAGCCGCAATGCGCCAAGCAATACGGTGCCCATGACGTACCAGGAAACCATCCAGAACCGGGTGACTGGATCGTTCAGTCCCAAAAGGAACGAAAACACTGCCAGCAGGGTGAAGAACACCGACCAGACCGCGACAAGGCGCGCGATCTGGTGCATGCCGGTGCGATAGATCCACATGGAATGGGTGCGGCCAAGATTGAACAGCACGTTCGCGGCCACCCCGGATACGAGGATGAAGGGGATGAAGAAACGGTTGTCGATGACATCGGCCTGCGCCCAATAGATGAGCAGCCCCAGAAAGATCAGCGACAGGGTTTCCACGACCTGCACGCTGCCCACGATCAGAGCAGCGGGAATTGTCTTTTCCACCGGCTGCGCGGCCACCTTGCGGGCAAGTTCGGACAGTTCCACATCCTTGCGGATTTTGGGCGCTTCGCCGGCAAAACGTTCCTGAATGGTTTGCTTGGGATCAAGGTGGAACATGGGGATACTCTTTGAACCGCTGATACAATTTGACACAAATCGAGTGTTATACTGCCGCACAAGGGGTGAAGACTCCATGAATGCCCAACGGGTTTACCGACAAAATCCCATGCAGGGCATGCGGGAGCATCGTTCGCGCCATGTCGAAGGGGTAGAAACGGCGCTGGCCGGGCAGATTGGCGTTGCCGGGTTCAGCTAACGGGATGCTGCTCTGTTCGTTCCGCGCCGGCTCAACGCCTCCCGGTAGCATCTTTCGATGCCGTCGGTCATCTTTTCGACGGAGAATTGTTCCTGGATCCAGGCACGCCGTTTTTCCGCCTCCGCGGCGGCTTCTGCCGGATCATCAAGGCAGCGTTGCAGGGCCTTGGCCAATGCCCCGGCATCTCCCGGCGCAACAAGGGAGCTGGCCGTGGGGCCAAAAATTTCCTTTACCCCACCCACGTCCGTAGCAATCAGGGGTTTGCCGGCCGCTGCGGCTTCCAGCGCCACATAGGGCAGGGATTCGGCCAGCGAAGGCATGACAGCGACCTGCCCGCGGGCAAATATCTGCAAGGCCGGCTGCACCCCCGCCATCGTAACCCGGTTTTCAAGCCCGAGGCGCGCAATCTGCTGGCGAATTTCTTCTTCATCCGGCCCCCCGCCGCCAATGATCAGGCGGGCCGGGCGTCCCTTGTTCGTAATCGTAGTCAACGCGTCGAGCAGAACATGGATCCCCTTGAGGTGACGCAGTTCTCCCACATAGGCGAAATCATGATCGATCGTTTCTGCTGCCAGCGGCTTGAATTCGTCCGGCAGCAGACCATTGTGTACCACCGGTGTGAGGCAGTCCGGCAACCCGATCTGGCGCTCGAAGGAGGCGCGGGCAAAGTGGCTCTCGAATATGATGGCATCGGTCAGGCCGAACAGACGCTTTTCAATTCCCCGCAGAAGCTTGCCGACGCCGGAGGATTGTTCGAAATGCAGCACGCCGCCATGGGGGGTGTAGATGGCGGCCTGATCCGGTCGCCCTATATGCGCCAGCCGGGCAAAAAAGCCCCCCTTGGCTCCGTGGCCATGCAGAACCTGTGCCCCGCATTGGCGGGCTACCGTGCGAATGCGCCCGGTTGCCAGCAGATCAGCGGGCCCCAGCAGGCGCGGGATGGGGATGCGATGCACCCCCAGTTGCGGCGCCGTTGGCATGCCGGCAAGGCGCCGATCGGTTTGCGGGTCGGAAAGGGTGCTGTCCATGACCAGCCCCACCTGGTGCCCGCGCGCGATCAGTTGGGAACTCAGGTCGATAACATGTCGGTAGAGCCCCCCCACCGGGGCCCGCAGGATCATCAGGATGCGCAAGGTTTCGCCCATGCCGTTCATGCTTTTATACCCCCGCCAGCGGGCCGTCCCGACCGGATCAGATCCAGCGGTCCAGCAC
>JALWTJ010000352.1 GCA_027082895.1 Hyphomicrobiales bacterium
CATGCCCCGCCGACACCTGCCCCATGGGAGATACCCATTTGATCTCCCCCGATCAACCGCCAATTGCGACAAACCATAAGGAGCGCAAGGCCGCGCAGACATGTAGCAAGACGATTGCAGAAAACCATGGCTCAGAACAGGCCGCCCCGGCCGGCATTGAAGTCCACATTGCCCGATTCGATATTCAGGAAGGCATCCGAATTCACCCCGATGACGCTTGTCACCAGATTGGGCCCGGTGCCCGGCTTGAAGGCTTCCAGAATGGCCTCCCCGCCCGCCGTGGCGCGCACACCCGTTGACGGATCGATCCAGACCTGGGTCATGCCTGCAGGCATGGTGAACGGGGTCGGCGGACTGCCCACCAGCGCTTCCTTCATGAAGGCGGTGAAGATGGGCGCCGCCAGACCGCCACCGGTGGCCGACCGGCCCATGCTTTTCGGCTGGTCATAGCCCACATAAACCCCCACCGCCAGTTGCGGCGTGAACCCGATGAACCAGGCATCCTTGTAGTCGGAAGACGTTCCCGTCTTGCCCGCGACCGGACGTCCCAGCGCACGCACGGAACGCGCGGTTCCGCGCTGCACGACCCCCTCCATCATGGAAGTGATCTGGTAAGCGGTCATGGGATCCAGCACCTGCTCCCGATTGTCGATGATCAGAGGGTCCGGCTGGTTCTCCCACTTCTGCACGTTGCACCCGTCGCACACCCGGTCATCATGCTTGAAAGATGGTGTGCCCGAACCGGTCCTGCACCCGGTCGATCAGAGTCGGCACGATCCGCCGCCCCCCGTTGGCAATGGTGGCAAAGGCCGACGTCATGCGCATGTCGGTGGTTTCCCCCGCCCCCAGCGCCATGGCCAGCACCGGCAACAGATCGTCATAGATGCCGAACATGCGCGCATATTCGCTGACCATGGGCATGCCGATATCCTGTGCAAGACGCACCGTCATCACGTTGCGCGACAATTCGATACCCCGGCGCAGGGTCTGCGGCCCGTAAAACTTGTTCGAATAGTTCGAGGGACGCCAGCGCGTGCCATCGCTGTTGATGATTTCAAGGGGCGCATCCAGTACCACGGAAGCCGGCGTATAGCCATTATCCAGGGCCGCCGAATAGACGATGGGCTTGAAGGATGATCCGGGCTGGCGCAGGGCCTGGGTCGCCCGGTTGAACTGGGAATGGGCAAAGGAAAAGCCCCCCACCATGGCCAGCACGCGCCCCGTACGCGGGTCCATGGCCACAAGGGCCCCCTCCACCTCGGGAATCTGCTTGAGGGTATAAACGCCCTCCTTGCCCTCCACCGGCTGCACATAGATCACGTCGCCAACCTTGAGCACCTTGTCCAGCTTGGGCGCAAGCCAGCGCATCTCCGGACCGGGCAACTGCCCCGTGATCCGGTCCGATGTCGGTTCGCCATCGGCCCCCGCCGTCGGGCGCAGACCGATCCTGGCTTCGTTGTGCTGCATTTCCAGCACCACCGCCAGTTTCCATTCCGGCACATCCCACAAGGGCTGCTCCTTGAACAGTTCGACCCCCCAGTCATCGCCAAGCTCGATATTCTTGACCGGCCCCCGGTACCCCTTGGACTGGTCAAACTTTACCAGGCCATCCATCAGCGCCTTGCGCGCAGCTACCTGAAGCCGCGGATCCAGCGTGGTACGGACCGACAGCCCGCCCCCGTAAAGCTCATCCTCCCCGTAAAGGCTGAGCAGTTGCCGCCGTACCTCTTCGGTGAAATATTCCGCCGAATAGATCTGGCTCCCCCCCTGGCGCGGCACCACCTTCAGCGGCTCCGCCTTGGCCGCATCGGCCTGTTCCTTGGTGATGTAGCCATCTTCCAGCATGCGGTTGAGCACATGGTTGCGCCGCGCAATGGCCGCTTCGGGATGCCGGAACGGCTGATAGTTGGCCGGCCCCTTGGGAAGCCCCGCCAGATAGGCGGTTTCAGCCAGGGTCAACTCGTAAAGGGCCTTGTCGAAATAGTTCATCGCCGCCGCGGCAATGCCATAGGAATTGAAGCCGAAGAAGATTTCGTTCAGGTACAGTTCCAGGATCTTGTACTTGGAAAAGGTGGACTCGATCTTGAGCGCCAGCAACACTTCGCGAATCTTGCGGTCCCAGGTCTGGGCACGGGTGAGCAGGAAGTTCTTGGCCACCTGCTGCGTGATGGTCGATGCGCCGACCAGCGGCCCCGTACGTCCCTCGATCTTTTGCAGAAGATTGTCGCGAACAGCCCGGATGATCCCCTCGATGGCAATACCACCATGGGTGAAGAAATCCTTGTCTTCAACCGCCACAAAGGCATTGATCACCTGCCGTGGAACCGTCTCGATGGGCTGAAACAGCCGGCGTTCCTTGGCATATTCGGCCAGCAGACGCCCATCCGCCGCATGCACGCGCGTCGTGATGGGCGGCTGATAGTCGCGCAGGACCGTATAATCGGGCAGATCCTGGGAAATGGACCATACCAGATACCCCACGGCACCAAGGGCGATCAGGCCTACAAACAGGCCGAACCCGAAAAACCAGCCAATCAAACGAAGCATGGAAACAACCTGCCCAACACCAATTCAGGCACAACATATAGAAGGTCTGCTTTCGCGTTGAAACCGCAAGCAGGGCAAAAATGTGGCATTTGCATCAACTTATTGCCGCGTTTGTTCAAAATAGGTGCTGATCCCCCGTACCACCGCCTCCGCGGCCCGCTTGCGCCAGACCGGCGACGTAAAATTTTCCACGTCGGAAAGATTGGACAGGAATCCCAACTCCAGAAGGATGGCCGGAACATCGGGCGATTGCAACACGAAGAAATCCGCACGGCGCATGGGGAAGCGGCGAACACGGACACTGTTCTTCAACTCCCCCACGATGGCATTTGCCGCCATGAACGACAGGCGGCGCATTTCCCGGCGCATCAGTTCCACCAGCAGATCCACCACCTGGCGCTGTTCCGTCTCGACGGGAAACCCCGCCAGCAGATCGGCCTTGTTTTCGTTATCCGCCAGTACCTTGTCCAGCACATCGGTTGCCTGCTCATCCCTGATATAGACGCTGGCCCCCCGGATGGTCGTGTCCTCGAACGAATCCGCATGGATGGAGATGAACAGGTCCGCCTTGTTGTCCCGCGCCAGCTGCACCCGCTGCTCCAGCCGGAAAAACGTGTCATTCTCCCGGGTCAATGCCACCTCGAAACGGCCCGTTTCAATCAGGGCATCGCGCAGGGCCCTGGCAAATTCCAGCGTCACGGTCTTTTCTTCCAGCCCGCTTGCCGCCATCGCGCCCCCGTCCACCCCGCCATGGCCGGGATCGATCAGGATCAGCGGCCGTGCCGATGCGGGAACCATAACCGCCCCTGCCTCTGCCTCGTCCGCAAGGGGTTCTGCCGACGGGTCGTCGGTATTCCCCGTATCCGTTACCACCGTTTCCTCTGACCCTGTCGTTGCGGCGCCGGCGTCCTCATCCGGCGCCCCGGAGGTTTCTGACCGGTCTCCTGCCGCCTGCAATGCCCTTTCGAAGGCATCCCGGTCCGCCTGTGCATTCCGAGCAAAGGTTTCCGGGTCCACTTTCTCCAGTTCGACCACAAGGCGCGCGGGCTGATCATCCACCCCGTCCTGCAACTGGGCCTTGCTCACCTGCGCCCCATCAGCAAGAAACAGTGTTGCGCGCACCCGATCGGGCGCCAGTTGCGTGACCTGAAAATGGGTAACCAGCCCTCCACCGGCCGCTGCCCCCCCCCATTTGCCCCTGATGCCCGATGCCCGCACATCCACCGCAATCCGCATCGGATCCTGCAACGAAACGAAGGAATAGGCGCTCGTGGCGGCCATATCCACCACGACCCGGGCCCGGTCCGGCGTGCTGGACACCCGGACTGCCACCACGTCCGGTAAACCAGCCACGCTCTGATAGGATACGACATTCCCCGAATCGGGCACAGGGCCCGGTTCCAGCCCCGGATTCTGGAACAGCCAGAAACCCGCCAGAAAGATCAGGGCGGTCACAAACAGAAAGACGATTCGAAACATGTTGAATGCTCTGGCTTCCGTGCGGTTCCCGGATGGCAACCATTGCGTTTCCGACCCGTGCTGTCACCTTGATGCAAGGCGACAGAAGCCACATTAACAGATGATTCCACGGTAAATGTACTTTTAATTTGCGGCATGTCCCACTTTTGGATACCGGATCCCCTC
>JALWTJ010000353.1 GCA_027082895.1 Hyphomicrobiales bacterium
CGCCTGGAATCACGACGGGAGGAGATGAAGCTGGTCGCCCGGGGTGAAAGGCGCCGCCAGGACGGCGTGGCCGAAACGCTGGGCGAGTACGTCGTCAGGAAAACCATCGATCTGCCCGAGAACTTCGATGAACTGGAAGACGAACTGACCCCGGAAGAATACGAAGCCTACGCCGATCAGGTCCTCGACCAAGCCACGGCAGCCGAGACGGTCCCCGAACTCCAGGCAGAGATTGAAATCCTCAAGGACCTGGAGCGACAGGCCCTCGATGTCGTGCAATCGGGACAGGACAAGAAGTGGGAGGAGCTCTCACACCTGCTGCAGGACCGCCCAGAGATGGTCACTGCCTTGGGCAGCCGCCGCAAGCTCATCATCTTCACCGAGCACAAGGATACGCTCCATTACCTCAAGGGCCGCATCGCCGGTATGCTCGGCAATCCCAACGCCGTGATCCATATCCATGGCGGCGTCAATCGGGATGATCGCCGCAAGGCCCAGGAGCTGTTCCGCAACGACCCCGATGTCCTCGTGCTCGTCGCCACCGATGCTGCTGGCGAAGGCGTCAACCTGCAGAACGCCAACCTCATAGTCAACTACGACCTGCCCTGGAATCCCAATCGTTTGGAACAGCGTTTCGGGCGCATACACCGCATCGGCCAGACCGAGGTCTGCCACCTCTGGAACCTCGTTGCCAAGGGCACCAGGGAGGGTGACGTCTTCCAAAAGCTGTTCGAGAAACTCGAGGTCGAGAAGCAGGCCCTGGGCGGCAAGGTCTTCGACATCCTGGGCGAGGCCTTCGAGGGTGTGTCGCTCAAGAATCTGCTCGTCGAGGCCATTCGCTATGGCGAGTCGCCCGAGGTCAAGGCCCGGCTGGAGCAGAAGATCGAGGGTGCCCTGGATACCGAGCACCTGAAGGAGATCATCCGCCGCAACGCCCTGGTGGACCAGCACATGACGCTGGAAGACCTCTACGCGGTCAAGGAGGAGATGGAAAAGGCCGAGGCGCGCAAGCTGCAACCCTATTTCATCCGCGCCTTTTTCACCGAGGCCTTCCAGTCACTGGGTGGCGAGATGCGTCCCCGCGAGCCGGGCCGTTTTGAGATCCGGCACGTGCCGGCCGCCATCCGGGAGCGCGACCGGGTCATTGGCGAGACCCGCACCCCGGTGCTCAAGAAATACGAGCGCATCTGCTTCGAGAAGGACAAGGTCCGCATCCACGGCAAACCCATGGCCGACCTGGTCCATCCGGCCCATCCCCTCATGAACGTCACGACCGACCTGATCCTCTCGGCCCACCGCGCCAAGCTGAAACAGGGCGCCGTTCTGGTCGATCCCAATGACGACGGCACCGAGCCGCGCATCCTGTTCATGATCGACCACGAGGTGCGAGAGAGCAGCGCAGACAACCCTCGCACCGTGTCACGCCGCCTCCAGTTCGTAGCCATCGACAGCCAGGGCAACACGACATTCGCCGGCTGGGCACCGCATCTCGATTTGCAGCCCATCGACGAACCAGACAAGTACCTGGTCGCGGATGTCCTGGACGCACCGTGGGTCAAACAGAACCTGGAAGGCCTGGCCCTGCACTATGCCAGTCAGAGGCTCGTGCCAGAGCACTACCAGGAAGTGAAGACTCGCCGGGAACGCCAGGCCGACAAGATCCAACGAGCTGTCCATGAGCGACTGGTGAAGGAGATTAATTATCTCAGTGGCCAGGCCATAAAACTCGAAGAGGAGGTGAAGGCGGGCAAGCAACCGAGGGTCCAGCCCGAAAATCTCAAACGTCGTGCTGAAGAACTGACAGAACGATTAAAACAACGAGAAAGAGAACTGGAAGCCATGAAAAACGTGGTCTCCAGCACCCCCGTGGTCATCGGCGGCTCCCTGGTCATCCCTCAGGGCCTGCTGGCAAGCCGCAAGGGTGAGGCGACCTTCAGTGCCGACGCGGAGGCCCGTTCCCGCATCGAGCACATCGCCATGCAGGCCGTCATGGCGGTCGAACGCGGCTTCGGCCACGAGGTCTGGGACGTCTCCGCCGAGAAGTGCGGCTGGGACATCACCGCCCGCCCGCCTGTTTGCCGGCAAGATGCCGGCGCTCCCGACCCAATCAAGCCCGACCGCCATATTGAGGTCAAGGGGCGCGCCAAGGGACAGACCACCATCACTGTCAGCCGTAACGAGATCCTCTACGCACTCAATCAGGCGGACAAGTTCATCCTGGCCATCGTCATCGTGGATGGCGACGGCTACGAGGGGCCCTACTACATCCGCAAGCCCTTCAACAAGGAGCCGGATTTCGGCGTCGCCAGCATCAACTACAGTCTGGACGACCTGTTGGCCAGGGCCACACCACCGGAATCAACCATATGATTGAAATGGCCTTTTCTAACTTGCGCGGGTGCCTGGCACCGAAAACGGAAACGCCACCGCCAGTTTGTCACTGGAGGTGGCGTCGGGCCGGGGATACTCTCCCTGGCGGGGTTCAAATAGAGACGCCACCGCAAGGGTGGCGTCGGGCCGGGGATGCTATCCCCGGTGGGGTTGATAAGGGAAATTATGGGACCAGCATCCCCAACTGTCAACTACCAGTTGACACGAAATTGACATGGCGGCCTGACACGGCAGAGAGTCCAGCATGATACGGGTCATCAGCTATATCGACGGTTTCAACCTCTACTTTGGTCTTCGAGCCAAAGGATGGCGCAAGTACTATTGGCTCGATCTGGCGGCCATGTCACGAGCCCTGCTCAAGCCGGGGCAGGAACTGAGCCATACACACTATTTCACCGCCCGAATCCGTGACAGGGACTATGGCCAGAGCGCGAAACGGCAGACATTGTGGCTGGATGCGTTGGCAACGCGGGGAGGCATTACATGCCACTTCGGACACTATCTTCCCAAGGAGCAGAAATGCCGCAACTGTGGTGCCACCTGGACCAGTCACGAGGAAAAGATGACCGATGTCAACATCGCCACCCAGATGTTGATAGACGCTTATGAAGACCGATTTGACACGGCAATCATCGTATCGGGTGACAGCGACCTGACCACACCGGTCACACGAATCAGAGAGCGTTTTCACAACAAACGACTGATTGTCGCATTCCCACCTGCACGCCGTTCGGCAGAACTCAAGAAAGTGGCCCATGGACACTTCATGATCGGTGCAGACAAGCTGCGCCAGAATCTTTTGCCGAACGAAATCACGACGTCGAGCGGCTATGTTCTGAAACGCCCGACCCGCTGGTACTGAAGGAACCAAAATGACGAGCATAAAATCCCCCAAAAAACTCATCGAAGTCGCCCTGCCGCTGGACGACATCAACCGCGAGGCGGCGCGGGAGAAATCCATTCGTCATGGGCACCCCAGCACGCTGCATCTGTGGTGGGCGCGAAGGCCGCTGGCGGCGGCACGGGCGGTGCTGTTCGCGCAGATGGTCAACGACCCCGGATACCAGCAGGGCGGTGGGTTCAAGTATGGCGTCAACAAGGAAGAGGCGGCCAGGCGGCGCGAGGAACTGTTCGACATCATCCGCGAGCTGGTCAAGTGGGAGAACACCAACAACGAATCGGTACTGGAGCGTGCCCGCGCTGAGATCCGCAAGAGCTGGCGCGAGGTCTGCGAGCTGAACAGGGGTCACCCGCAGGTCGCCGAGCTGTTCGACCCCGACAAGCTGCCCGCCTTTCATGATCCCTTCGCCGGCGGCGGCGCCATTCCGCTGGAGGCGCAACGACTGGGGCTGGAGTCTTACGCCTCCGATCTCAACCCGGTGGCGGTGCTCATCAACAAGGCCATGATCGAGATCCCGCCGAAATTCGCCGGCTGCACACCGGTGGGGCCGATTCCCGAGGGCGAGAAGCAGAAGAAGATGATGGACACCTGGCCCGGCGCCACGGGACTTGCCGAGGATGTGCACCGCTACGGCCACTGGATACGTGAGCAGGCCGAAAAGCGCATCGGCCACCTCTATCCCAAGGTCAGGATCACGAAGGAGATGGTCGCCGAGCGACCCGATCTCAAGCAATACGAGGGGCAGGAACTGACCGTCATCGCCTGGCTCTGGGCACGCTGCGTATTCCACGCGATTCGGCCACCTGTTCCAGGATTATTCGGCCGGTGATTCCAGCGTGATTCGGCCGGGGCAGTCGGAGCGAAGCGACGCAGGGTTCATTGTTACTTGTTGC
>JALWTJ010000354.1 GCA_027082895.1 Hyphomicrobiales bacterium
GGGGCACGAAGGCGGCAACCGCCAGGAAGACGGCACGCAAAAAGGCTTCCACCCGCAAGCAAAAGGGGAAACCGGCATGAAGATTTCGCGATTTCTGAGCCCGGACAGGGCCGCGTCCTTTCTTTTTGCGGCTTTGCTGGCCCTTTCCCTTGTTTCACTCCTGTTCGGGGGAGACGCTCCTGCCGGTGGGTTTTCCGCCGGCTTGCTCGCCGGGGCGGCGTTCATTGCCTACCTGAATGCGTTTGGTGCCCCCCGGGGCCGAGAGCTTTTGCCCTGTGATCCGGTGTCGCTTGTTGCAGGCGCAGCCCTCATCGCCGGCATCAGCGGGCTGCTTTCCCTGGGTGCCTTTGCCCCGTTCCTGAGCAATTTGCAGGCGAACCTTTCCTTCGGAATTTTCAGTATCGGCACTTCGGTGCGACAGGTTTTCAGTGTTTGTGTCTTTGTGGTGCTGGCCGTATCCATCGCCGCCATGGCGCTGGAATTTGCAACCGGTGGAGACGGCAAATGACCCATTTGTGGATGATTCCCCTTGTCAGCCTGTTTTTTGCGGCAGCCATCTACCTGCTGTTGTCCCCGGCCCCCTTGCGCCAGCTCGCGGGCCTGTTGATCCTTGCAAATGCCGTTTCGGTGCTGATCCTTGTGCTGGGCCGCCTTGCCGCCGTGGCACCCCCCCGGGTGCCCGCCGGACTGCCGGCGCCGGATGGCCCGGTGGCCAACCCGGTTTCCCAGGCGCTCGTTCTTTTCTGGCTGGTTGCCGGGCTGTCCTTTCTTGCCGTTCTCGCCGCAATGCTCTTTCGTGCCTCCCGTGATGCCGGTGCGGAAGGGGAGGGCAGGGACGGCGCCGGCAGCGGACGGGGGAGCAACACGGACACGCGGGCCGACCCGCCCCTGAACTATTAGGTTGATATTCATGGCCACTTCCTCTCCCGCAGAAACAGACCTGAACATGCCCGTGGATGCGGCCCATGCCGTGGTCAGCGCTGCCCAGTGGAACATTGTTCTGCCGGTCATCATTGCGCTGATGACGGCGGGTCTTCTGGTGCTGGTGCGCCATTCCCGTTCTTCCCGTCTCGGGTTTTCCATCCTGGCGCTGCTGGCCATCATCGCGTTGCAGGTGGATCTGTTCTGGAAGGTTCTGGACACGGGGCCCGTTGCCATGGCCATGGGCAACTGGCCGGCCCCCTTCGGCATCGGTTTTGTCGCCGACCTCATGGGGGCCGGCTTTGCGCTTGCGGCGGCGGTCCTGACGCTCGCCCTGTTGCTCTACATGCAGTCGGAAACGGTTCCCCATCGGCAGTCCGGGGACATATACCCGTTGTTTTTTCTTCTCCTGGCCGCCATCACCGGCATCCTGATGACCGCCGACCTGTTCAACCTGTTCCTCTGGCTGCAACTGTTGCTCATGTCCGTTTTTTCTTTTCTTTTCCTGGAGCGGCAAGGACAAGACAGAAGGAACCTTTTCAGGGCCGCCCTTTTTGTTCTTTTTGCATCGGTCGTCATTCTGGTCGGGGTGATCGTGCTTTACGCCCTGACAGGTACGTTGAACATGGCGGACCTTGCTGCCATTCTCGCCGCCGATCCCGAAACGCCTCCCCCGATGCCCTTCGTGGCGGCAGCGCTGCTTCTTCTGGTCGGGTTTGGTGGCTTGGGAACATTTCTTTGTCTGTTTGTCCTGCCCTCCGCGCATGCGGAAAAGGCAGGCTCTCCAGCAGAGGAGGCGGGAAAGGGAATTGCGGTGGCCGCCCTGATGGGAGGCGTCGCCAGCATCATTGCCCCCTATGCCATGATCCGGTTGATGATTGCCCTGCTTCCCACGGCGCGCGACATGCTGGATCCGTTTTTCACCCTGATGGCAGTGCTGGTGTTGCTGGCCGCTCCCTTGGGCGCCCTTTCCCGGGAGCATTTGCGCTCCGCCATCGGTTTTCTGGCCGTCGGCAATCTGGGGGTGGTGTTCGCCGGGCTGGCAGTGCCCACCCTGCGCGGGGTTGCAGGAGCAACCTTTTATGCCTTTCATGCCATGCTGACCATTACGGCCCTGTTCTTGCTGGTCGGTCTGGTGGAACGGGCCAGCGGTGTCACGTCCATTCGCAGGATGGGCGGAATCTGCCGCCACGATTCCCTTCTCTCGATTCTGTTCCTGCTCCTGATAGCTGCCATGGCAGGCCTGCCGCCTTTCCTCGGATTCTGGCCGCGCCTGCTGATGAGCGAAGCGGCCCTGTCCCAACTGGACTGGACCATCAGCGTTGCCGTGCTGGTCAATGGACTGCTCACCCTGTTCGTGGGCGCACGCCTGTGGGCACTGGTTTTCTGGCGGGGGGCGCAGGAAGGAAGTCCGTCCCCGACCGCCCTTTCCGGTTGGGCCGGTTCATCGGGCAGCCGGATGGCCCTGGCCACGACCCTGCTTCTGACGGCCCTTATCGTGCTTTCCGGCCTGTTGCCAAACCTGTTGTTCGACACCACCGGCATTGCGGCGGGGGAATTGTTGCGGCCCCAGCTTTATATAGACGCTGCCGGTCTTTCCTCCCCCGCAGACGTGCTTTCTGGCGCCGCCAGCTGAACGCCCTTTTCTTCTGGAAATGGGGGTAGCCACGGCACCATGGCAACCGGGGTGGGGGCACAATGTAGCCGGAATTAAGCATCTCGTTATCCTTTGTGACCTATAAACCCGGGTTGAGCACCATTTTTGGCGGCCTGTGCGAGGTACGGTTTCCGTAGCTTTCGCAAAAAAGACAGGGAATGGCCCGGCGGTTTTGCCCGGCTTTGCGGCATGCCAGAATGGTGTTTCTGATTCGATATTCTTTTCGGGGGACCAAACGACATGCGAAATCTGAAAACCTTTATCGCGGGGCTGTTCACGTTCCTCGTGCTATCCGTCCCGGCGCTGGCATCTGAAGCCTCCGATGCCGCCCAGGCCAACATGCTGGATCTGACCTCCAACATTTACGGGGTGCTGGCCCTGCTGGTCTTCATCATTGCCTACATGCTGGTGATTTTTGAAGAAGCCATCCACATGCGCAAGTCCAAGCCGGTTCTGGTTGCAGCGGGTATCATCTGGATATTGATCGGGGTGGCCTATATGGGCACCGACAAGCAGGAACTGGTCACGCTGGCCGCCGAAAAGAACCTTCTGGAATATGGGGAACTGTTCCTGTTCCTGTTCGTTGCCATCACCTATGTCAATTCCCTGGAAGAGCGCCGGGTCTTTGCCGCCCTGCGCGAAAAGCTGATTTCCCTGGGGCTGAGCTACCGCAAGTTGTTCTGGCTGACCGGGTTCCTTGCCTTTTTCCTCTCGCCCCTGCTGGACAATCTGACCACGTCCCTTGTTCTGGGTGCGGTGGTCATGGCCGTGGGTTCCAAGAACCCCTCCTTCATCGCCCTGGCCTGCATCAACGTGGTGGTTGCCGCCAATGCCGGGGGGGCCTATTCTCCCTTCGGCGACATCACCACCCTGATGGTCTGGCAGGGCGGCAAGCTTGAATTCACCGAGTTCTTTGACCTGTTCATCCCCTCTCTGGTCAATTTCGTGGTGCCCGCCATCATTCTCAACTTCGCTGTGCCCAAGATCACGCCGCGGACCGAGGAAGGCGATGCCTCCATGAAGCATGGTGCCTGGGCTGTTATCGGCCTGTTCGCCCTGACTATCCTGACGGCGGTCAGCTTCCGCAATTTCCTGCATCTGCCCCCCGCCATGGGCATGATGACGGGCCTGGGCTATCTGGGCCTGTTCAGCTATTTCTTCAAGCTGCGCCTGAACCGGCGCAAACCGGAAAACCGCTCCGACCTGCTGCTGGATTCCTTCAAGGTCATGGAACGGGTGGAATGGGACACCTTGCTGTTCTTCTTTGGTATCATATTTGCCGTTGGCGGTCTGGGTGTCATTGGCTACCTGGCAACCATGAGTCAGGCCCTTTATGTGGGCATGGGCCCCACCTCGGCAAACGTGATCATTGGCGCATTGTCGGCCATCGTTGACAATATCCCGCTGATGTTTGCGGTTCTGACCATGGACCCCACCATGTCCGATGGCCAATGGCTGCTGATCACTCTGACCGCCGGTGTCGGGGGATCGCTCCTGTCCATCGGTTCGGCCGCCGGTGTGGCCCTGATGGGGATCGGCAAGGAGCACTATACTTTCTTCAAGCACCTGAAATGGTCCTGGGCGATTGCCCTTGGCTACGCGGC
>JALWTJ010000355.1 GCA_027082895.1 Hyphomicrobiales bacterium
TTCGAAATCCAGAGGCTATAGACCGGCCCACCAAGTCACTGATATGCGGTCGTGGCGGAATTGGTAGACGCGCAGCGTTGAGGTCGCTGTGGGGTAACTCCCGTGGAAGTTCGAGTCTTCTCGACCGCACCAGTCCCAGTTCTGGAAATGATACGGTCAGGTATCAAACACCTTAAAAACATCAGGATACGCGGATTGTTCCAGGGGGCGTGTTCTCCGCTGGGCAAAAATTCGTTCTCCAGATCGTAGTGCCTGCCAAGTTCACGGCAGAGATTTACATGAACCCGGCAGGCGGCCGGACATTTGTTCCCAGCTATGGAATCACAGGATCCGCCGGATTTGCCGATCCGAACCAATATCAGCCCGACCATCCCGAAAGCCCCACATCGCCGACAAGGGCCGAGAAGTGCAGGAACAGATACCACAGGGAATAGCGGAAGAACGCGCGCTCGGCCTTGTAGTGATCTCTTTTCGCCTGATCTTCATCACGCCGCATCAATTGCCATGCGCCACGAAGAAAGCCCAGATTCATGACCAGTGCAGTCACGCCATAGATCGGCCCGCCAATTTCGAAAACCAACGGTAGCGTGGCGGTCAGGGCCAATAGAATCGTATAGGCCATGATATGGCGTCTGGTCGCCGGGCGGCCGTGGGTTACGGTCAGCATCGGTATCCCGGCACGCTGGTAATCGTCATTCATGAACAGGGACAGCGACCAGAAATGCGGTGGTGTCCACATGAAGATCAGCAGGAACATCGAGATCCCCGGCCAACCGATTTCACCCGTGGCGGCGGCCCACCCGACCAGCGGGGGCAGTGCGCCCGCCGCGCCACCGATGACAATGTTCTGCGGCGTGCGCCGTTTCAGCCAGATGGTGTAGATGACGATGTAGAAAAAGATGGTGAAGGCTAGAAGTGCGGCAGCCACGGTATTGGTCAGCCACCACAGGGCCGTAACCGAACACAGCGATGTGGCAAATCCGAACAGCATTGCCGCGCGCGGTGTTACCCTGCCCCGGGGCACCGGGCGGGCACGGGTGCGACGCATGATGGCGTCAATGTCGGCATCCCACCACATGTTGAGCGCACCGGCCGCCCCGGCCCCCAGCGCGATCAGCAAGACGACCAACAGCGATACCATGGCCGAGGGGCGGGATGGCGACACGATCAACCCGACGGCGGCGGTAAACACCACCAAGGACATGACCCTGGGCTTTAGCAGCACGACATAGGTATGCAGTGTTATTCGTGCCCGGCGGGACGCCTGGGCAAATGCGGCTATTGTGGTTTCCATGGGGTTTCTCCCTGACTTCCCTGGTAATTGTTGATGCCGGGGCCCTAAAGGCCCCGGCTGGGCGTCTTTTGCGCCTTACATGTCCATTGCCATGCCCTTGGTTGCCATCTGGCCCATCATGCCCATCTGCATGTGATAGGGCAGCATGCACATGAACATCCATGAACCGGGCTGCGTTACCTTCAGAACAAAGCTGAATTCACCGCCTGGCAGCACCAGCGCCTGTTCGAACAATGCCTCGTGTTCATACAGGCTCCAGTCGGCGCGGGTGGCGCGATACTTGACCGCCTGCATCAGCGGCGGCGACATGAACATGAATTCATGCGGGATCTGGCCGCCATTCCTGACTGTGAACTTGATCCTTTCGCCCGGTTTGACATCGATCTTCATGTCCGAGAACTTCCATTCGGACATGGTCAAGACGATCTCGCGGTCGTAAGGGCCATCTTCAGTCACCAGAAGGCCGCCTTCACCCATATCCATCCCCGCGTCACCGGCCATTTTCATGCCTTCTGCAGCGGCAGGCGGCATCTTCATGTCGCCAGACATCGGGGGTGTGCTTCCTTCGGCCATATTCATGCCGCTGTCGCCGGCCCCCTCCATCTTCTTGCCTGTGTCAGCAGTATCGCCGCCCGCGGCCATGTTCATGTTTCCGTCCTTGCCGGAATCCATGTTCATGCTGTCGGATGCCGATGAACCGCTGTCTTTTTCAGTCATGTCCATCTTCATGCCACTGTCGGCCGTGTCCGAAGGCATCTTCATGGTTTCGCCCGAGGACGCCCCCATTTTCATGTCGCCCATGTCCATGCCCCCCATCATCTCTTCGAAATCGGCCTCGGCCTGCTTGAGATGCTCTTCATCCTCGGGGGGCACGTCAAAGACGCCAATCTCTTCGACACGGTCGTTTTCTCCAAGGTTCGGCGATGGTGGAACAAATCCCTCCTGACGGAACTTTGTCAAAAGGCTTTCGGACGGGGGAAGCTGGTAAATCGGGCCCACCCCGGCGGTTGTCAGATACGCGACCAGCGCGCCACCCAACAACCCGGTCAGAACGAAAAATCTGATCATTTCTGTTTCTCCTTATTCCGCGGGTTGGGTTGCTTTGGATGGGATGTCTTCCATCTCCAGCGGCCAGGGATTGTCGGGCGCCTTCTGGCCGCGCGATGCGCTCCACGCGACGTTAAAGACAAAGATCAGAAAGCCCGTGCCAACCATGTAACCGCCTATGGTGATGAATATCTGGGCCTCGGTCCAACCGGGGATCGGCAGATAGTCATAGACCCACCGCGGGAAATACAGATAACCGGCAACACCCATACCCGTGATTTTCAGGAACAACCCGACCTGCCACAGCCAGAAATGCCAGTTGCCCAGCCGCTGGCTGTACATTCGTCCGGTGAAATAGGGGTACAGATAGTAGAACCCCGCAATTCCCATCTGTGCCGTAAAGCCTACGAACATGGCGTGGAAGTGGGCCGGTATCCAATAGGTGTTGTGGATGAAGTCACTGTCCGGTGCGATCTGAGCATTCAGAAACGCGGTAGCGCCGCCGTAAATGATGAAGGCAATCGACATCACCATGAACTTGAAAGGCACTGCACGCCGGGCAGAGGCCGGAATCGGCGCCATGAACAGCGTCGAGATCCAGTTGAACACATGCAGCACCGACGGGATGAAGACCAGCATGGTCAGCACCTGCACAAAGCGTTCGTAAGTGCCCGAAATGGTGTGCACCGGCTGAAAGTGGTGTGGCCCGATCGGAATTGCGCCCAGTCCCAGCAGGATGAAGGCGACCACGCCTGACCAGTAGCTCCACATCTTGTGGCCCAGAAACCGTGGCATGATCGTGTAGATCACAGCGATAGCAGGCACAAAGGGCAGATAGACGGCCGGGTGACCATAGCTCCAGAACAGATACAGGAAATACTGGATCGAGCCCCCTCGCGACGGATCAAACCAGGCAACCTTGCTCCACTGCATGTAGTCGTTCAGCAGGCCAAAGCCGGCAAGGCCCAGAAAGATCACCGAGACCATGAACAACACCCCGATGACGGCAGCCGCCCATCCGATCAAAGGCAGTTCGCCAAGCTTGAACTTGCCGGCAATGCCGTTCCTGAACAGGACCGCGCCCGCCAGAAACTCGGACACTGCGACCAGAATGATTGCGACATGACCCATCCACAGCAAGGGGTTGCCGGTGCGCATGGACATTGGCGCATAGGCTGTCCAGGTGAAATCGGGACGTCCGATGACCAGAAACACGGCAGCCACGATCAGAACCCAGTAACTGGCCTGCGCGGCACCCGCCCAGATCAGCCGTTCGGTACCCATGACCTTGGGCAACATGAAATACAGGATCGAAACCACAAGCGGGATCAGAAAACCGAATACCATGACCATCCCGTGCAGGGTCATCAGGGTCATGTAGGTTCTCGCCCCAAGCATCTGGACATCCGGCACGGTCAGCTCGACCCTGAAGGCCAGCGCAAAGAAACCGCCCAGCGCCAACATGACAAAGGCCGTGAATATCCCCTTGAGGGCGATCTTTCTGTAGTCGTTGGAAAACAACAGCTCTCGCGCACTTGTCGTGCCTACAATGTTTTCCGGTTTCCAGTGGGCCAGATTTCCGGGCCCGAAATTTTCTATTTTCTCGGACATCAGGCTTTCTCCCCGTCAGTTATCAGACTGGCCGTATCTTCATTTTTTTCGACAACCAGCCACGCCTTCATCTGGGCGTGTCCCACGCCGCAATAGTTCACACACTGGATCAGGTATTTTCCTGGCTCGTCCGGCGCCTTGATCCAGACTTCTCGCCTGGCGTCCGGGTCGATCTCCGCGGTGATCTGGGCAACCGGACTGTTGAACCCGTGGA
>JALWTJ010000356.1 GCA_027082895.1 Hyphomicrobiales bacterium
CTCCCCAGCGCCCGCATTCGTAACCTGATCCCCCGTCCGTGCCGCGGCCATCGGCGCCCCCGTCACCCGCACCAGCCGGTAACGGATCAGCACGTCACTGGCCAGAAGAAAGAACAGCATCATGGCCTGAAAAAGCCCCGTGGCCGCATTGGGCAGACCGATGGTGGTCTGGGAAATCTCTCCCCCCACGAACGTGATGGCCAGAACGATCCCAGCAAAGATCACCCCCAGCGGATTGAGCCGCCCCAGAAAGGCAACGATGATGGCCGTGAACCCGTAATCGGCGGGAAAGCCCGGCACCATCTGGCGAAACGGCCCCGCCGCCTCCAGAATGCCCGCAAGCCCGGCCAGCCCCCCCGACAAAAGCATCACCATCCAGACCGTCCGGTTGGCCCGGAAGCCGCCATAGCGGGCAGCATCGGGGGCCGCGCCCACCACCCGCACCTGAAATCCGAACACGGACTTTGCCATGATCAGCGCCAGGATGATCGCCACCGCAAAGGCAATGGGAACCCCCAGATGCACCACCGTTCCCGGAATGATCGTGGGCAGCGACTGGTCACGGGTGAACAGGGGCGTCTGGGGAAAACCGAACGCCATGGGATCCTTCCACGGCCCCAGCACCAGATAGTTCAGGATCTGGACCGCCACATAGGTCAGCATGAGCGATGTCAGGATCTCGTTGACATTGAGCCGTGTTTTCAAAAAGGCAGGAATGGCCGCATAGGCCATCCCCCCCAGCACGCCCGCCGCCAGCATTGTCGCCAGAATCCAGGGCCCGTGCATGTCCCGTGTCACGAAGGTAATGGCGGTTCCCGCCAGTCCCCCGATGATATACTGGCCCTCGGCCCCGATGTTCCACACATTGGCCCGGTACCCCACCGCAAGCCCGACACCGATCAGCACCAGCGGCGCCGCCTTGACCCCCAGATCCTGCCACTTGAATGAATTGGTCAGCGGGGTAAGAAAAATCTCCCGCACCGCTCCGACACCATCATATCCGATCAGGGAAAAGATGATCGCCCCCACGATCATGGTCAGCACCACCGCTGCCACCGGCGTGGCATAAAGCATTGCCGTCGAGGGGACCGCGCGCTTTTCAAACTTGAACTTCATCATGTCATCTGGCTCCCATCACACCGGACAATGCGGCATTTTCCCATGCAAGGAAAATCACGTTGCCACCGCTTCCTGACCATGAATCCCCCCCATCAGCAGACCGATCTCCTCGATGGAGGCATTCTCGACCTCCATGGGAGGCGACAGCCGGCCCAGATTGATCACGCTGAGCGTGTCGCACAGCTCCAGCAGTTCATCCAGATCCTGGGAAATGACCACGATCCCGCTGCCTGCATCAGCCATGTCCACCAGCGCCTGATGAATGAATTCCGCCGCGCCCGCATCCACCCCCCATGTGGGTTGGGATACCACCAGCACCTGTGGCCGTTGCAAGATCTCGCGCCCCATGATGAATTTTTGCAAATTGCCTCCGGACAAGGAACCCGCCGTGGCCCCCGAACCGGTTGCCTTGACCGAAAAACGCGTGATGACGTCGCTGGCAAAGGCATGGGACGCCTTGTTGCGCACCATGCCCGAACGCACCAGACCCTGCCGGTGCCGCGCCGTCAGAACCGCATTATCACTCAGGGAAAAGTCCGCCACCGCCGCATGCCCGTTGCGCTCTTCGGGCACACAGCACAGCCCCGCCTTGCGCCGCCGGTTCGGCCCCATGTGACCGATCTCCAGCCCGTGCAGATTGATGTGAGCATCGGGAGAACGCATTTCCCCGCTCAGGGCCGCCAGCAATTCGTTCTGCCCGTTGCCCGCCACACCGGCCACCCCGAATATTTCGCCCTTGCGCACCTTGAAACGGATATCCTCCAGCGCCGTGCCGAAATCATGGGTCTTGGGCAGGCTCAGCCCGTTCACCTCCAGCAACACATCCCCGAAAACCCGCTCGCCGGACTTGGCAACCCCCTTCAGGGAACCCCCGATCATCTTTTCTGCCATGGATGTGGATGTTTCCTGGCGCGGGTCGCATTCCCCCACCACCCGGCCGTTGCGCAGGATGGTCGCATTGTCACACAATTCCCGGATCTCGTGCAGCTTGTGGGAAATGTAAAGGATCGAACAGCCCTCGTCGCGCAACTGGCGCAGCGTGCCAAACAGCTGCTCCACTTCCTGGGGCGTCAGCACCGATGTCGGCTCGTCCATGATCAACAGTTTCGGGTTGAGCAGCAACGCCCGGACGATCTCGATCCTCTGCCGTTCCCCCACGCTCAGGGACGACACTACCCGGGAAGGGTCCAGCACCAGCTTGTAGGTGGCCATCACCTCGCGCACCTTCGTCTCAAGCTCCCGCCGCGACAGGTTTCCGTCCATGCCAAGGGCAATGTTTTCCAGCACCGTCAATGCTTCGAACAGGGAAAAGTGCTGAAACACCATCCCCACCCCGAGTCGCCGCGCCGCCCGCGGGTTGTTCACCTGCATCGGCGCCCCGTTCCAGAACATCCGCCCCGCATCCGGCGCCATGATGCCATAAATCATCTTGACCAGCGTGGATTTCCCCGCCCCGTTTTCCCCCAGAAGGGCATGAATTTCCCCCGGTGCGATGTAAAAGCTCACCTGGTCATTGGCCAGAACACCGGGAAACCGCTTGGTGATACCTTCCAGTTTCAGGCGGGGCGCCGCCCCTTCCTGTCCATTGCTCATCGCGCTTCCTCCAGCTGGATGCGGCTGCCGGCAGCACCCTTGTTACCACTTTCCCTGCCCCCCAGAGAAAAGCCGATAAGTTCCGCCGCCACAAGAGCCGCGATCACCGCGGGTCGCTTGTCCGGCACATCCCCCCCACCAATGGGACAAAAGAAATTTTTCAGCTTTCCCGTCAAACCTTCCTCGCGCCGCAGCCAGTTGAGAAAGGAAGCCCGTTTGGTTGCCGAACCGATCATGCCCACATATTCCCCATTTCCCCGCGCCAGCGCTTCGCGCGCAATCAGGAAATCCAGCGCATGATCATGGGTGGCAATGACAAACAGGCTGCCCGTTGCCGCCCCCCGCACCTCCGCTTCCGGAAGAGCACTCAGACGCACCTCCACTCCCGCAGGCAACCCTGAAAGAGCCTCCGCGCGCCCATCTATCACCACCGGGGAAAGAGGCAGGGGAGCCAGTGCCCGCGCCAGGGCACACCCCACATGCCCCGCCCCGAAGATCAGCACATCCGGCCACTGCCGGCGTACCGCTTCCAGCCGTGCCAGCAGCCACGCCCGAATATTCGCGTCAACCTGCTGCAGCCCCAGTTGAACCCGACCCCCGCAGCATTGCCCGATATCGGGACCAAGGGGCACATCCATGCGCCCCTCCTTCTCGCCTCTCTCAAGCATCCGGCGAGCCCTGTCCATGGCCAGAAATTCCAGTTGCCCGCCCCCGATGGTCCCCAGCAACGCGTCCCGGCTGACCAGCATCATGGCGTCCCCGTCCCGTGGGGTCGAACCAGCGACCCGCTGCACCCGGATCAAAACCCATTGCCCATCAACTGCAAGATCAGCGACCTCTGAAACGGCAAGCTCCATGTCAGCCCGCCTCTTCTTGCAACCGGGTTACCGCCATCAGGACCCGTTCCGGGGTCACCGGCGTATCCAGACGCGGATTGATCCGGTAGTCCGCCACGCTGGCTACCGCCATGCCCAGCGCCCCCACCACCGATGCCGCCAGCATCAGGGGTGGCTCCCCCACCGCCTTGGAACGGCGAATGGTGCGCTCGGGATTTTTCGACCATGTGGCAAGGCGAACATTGAACCGGCGCGGCACGTCCGAAGCCAGGGGAATCTTGTAGGTGGACGGCGCATGGGATTTCAACTCCCCCTTTTCGTCCCAGACCAGTTCCTCGCTGGTCACCCAGCCCATGCCCTGCACGAAGCCCCCCTCCACCTGTCCCCGGTCGATGGCCGGATTGATGGAATGGCCCACATCATGCAGGATATCCACCTGCTCGATACGGTATTCCCCGGTCAACGTGTCAATGCTCACTTCGCTCACCGCGGCCCCATAGGCGTAATAGAAGAACGGCCGCCCCTTGCCCGTTTCCCGGTTCCAGTGAATGTCCGGCGTCTTGTAAAATCCCGCCGCCGACAACTGCACCCGCGCCATGTAGGCAGC
>JALWTJ010000357.1 GCA_027082895.1 Hyphomicrobiales bacterium
GTACTGGAACAGGAAGAAGGGCAAAAGGGAGAAGGGCAAAAGGACGCATCGGAATAGTCACCGTGGGACTGACTGTTCCTGACGTTTGTTTTCGCGCCCTTTCTTTTCATCGTGGCCGGAACGCCCGTTATGAGCTGTGCCCGGTCCCGGATCCATCAGGGCATGTACCCGGTCGGCACCCGTGCGTGCCAGCCGCAGCATGAGCGCCTTGCGCCGTGCGCCGCTGAGCGTCTCAAGGGCGGCCGGGCGGATGATTTCCGCCCCATGGGCATCGGCCACCATCAGCCCTTCCGTTTCCGGAAAGATGTCCGCATCCAGTTCCGCCGGCTTGGCAAAAAAGAACCGGTCGCAATAGTGCTTGTAGTCGGGCCATTTTTGGTCGACCCGGAAATCCTCCAGGCTGGATTTTATCTCCACGATCCAGATTTCCCCCTTCGGGCCGATTCCCAGCACGTCGCAGCGCCGGTTGTTGGCGAGGGTAAACTCGGCAAGACAGCAGAAATCCAGCTGTTGCCGCAACAGGCGCATGACCCCGCGCTGCACCTTCAGAGCCGTTGCCGACTGGCGGGCATCGTGCAGGACAGGCGGAACGGATGGGGAAGCGTCAGGGGGCATCGGGGCAGCTCGCTGCTGGATGGACGATTTTCAGGGCCACCTTAGCCGGTGTCCCCCATCTGTTCCAGCGCACAGAAATTTTGTTGAGACCGGCTCGGGAAGGCGCGATGAACAATGGTTGGAAAAAAGGGGGGACAACATCCGGGGTCGGAGCCATGAATAACCATGTCCGAATCCACCATGTCCGCCACGCCGTTCGAACTAGATGGCAATATGTTCGTGTGGCGCCACTGCCGGCCTTTTCTTTGTCCGGTGGAATTCGTCCTTCAGGATCGTTACCCCGGATTCAAGATTGCGGGAAATGACCACCTTTCGGTGATCACCGCCCTTTCCCCTGTCCGGATGCGGGCCCCGCTCCTTGTGGATCCCCTGCCCGACCCGGCGGTCCGGGCCGAAATAGGAGGTCGTTTCGAAGAAAGACACCCGGTGATTGAGATGCAGGTTGAGCCGCGGGGTCACGGTGCGGGCGGAAAAGGGGGGAATGAGAATGTCGTCAAACCCGAACTGAAGACACGCCTTGACGATCCGCGGGTCGGCATTCTCGGTAAAGCCGATAATGGGGGCAAACATGATTTGACGGTTGCGGGACTTGCGGATGGCCCGGGATATTCCCGGAACACGCGGGCCCGCATGGTCAAGCGCAAAAAGGAAAAAGCAGATCGGAGTGCGTTTGACCTGCTGTTCCGCCTGGGCAATGTTGTGAAAATTGAGGACGGCGCGAAATCCGATGTCCAGCGAAAGGTCCATCAAACCCTGGTTGCAATGAGACTGTGATGCAATGATAAACGCGGTTGCGTGCACCATTTGTCCTTTCGATCTTTCCCGGAATGAACGACATCACAGCTTTGTTAATCCAAGGTTACCCTGGGAAAAATACATAGGAAAATTGTCGGAACAGGCGGTATTTTGCTCTCTTTCGGGCAATGGCGATGCCAGATTTGTCCCGAAAACCGCCATGGCACATTTTTGACCAATTGATAAAAAAATTTTGATGGGTTACAGTAGCCGCTTCACCGGTTCCGTGCGCCGATCCGTTTGGCGCACGCCAAACAACAGGAATGAACATGAACGAGGGAATGCTCAAGCCCGGGATTGCCGCTGAACGGTTGGCGCCCCATCAGTATGAGGAAAACTTTTCGGACCTGCACGCGCCCCTTGCGGAGCATGAAGCGCAGGTGGAATCCGAGCGCTGTTATTTCTGTTACGACGCGCCCTGCCAGACCGCCTGTCCCACCGCCATCGACATACCCCTGTTCATTCGCCAGATTTCTACGGGCAACCCCCTGGGGGCCGCCCGCACCATTTTCAACCAGAATATCCTTGGGGGCATGTGCGCCCGGGTCTGCCCCACCGAAACCCTGTGTGAAGAAGTCTGCGTGCGCGAAGAGGCGGAAGGCAAGCCGGTCAAGATCGGGCATCTGCAACGGTTTGCTACGGACCGGGCCATGCAGGAGAATGCCCAGTTCTTCGAGCGGCGGCCGGCCACGGGCAAGAAGATTGCCGTGGTAGGAGCGGGGCCGGCCGGAATTGCCTGCGCCCACCGCCTGTCCATGCTGGGCCATGACGTGACCGTTTTCGATGCCCGTCCCAAGGCCGGGGGGCTCAACGAATATGGCATTGCTTCCTATAAGACGGTGGACGGGTTCGCCCAGGCCGAACTGGAATATGTACTCGCCATCGGCGGGATCACCATCGAGCTGGGCAAGGCCCTTGGACGCGATATTTTCCTGGATGATCTCGTGGAACGGTTTGATGCCGTGTTTCTTGGCGTCGGTCTGGGCGGGGTCAACGCCCTGCGGGCCGCCGGTGAGGAGGCCGAAGGGGTGGCCGACGCAGTGGATTTCATCGCCGAACTGCGCCAGGCCGAGGATCTGTCCGGTATTCCCATTGGCCGGCGCGTCATCGTGATTGGTGGTGGCATGACCGCCATTGATGCGGCCGTGCAGGCCAAGCTTCTGGGCGCCCACGAAGTGACCATCTGTTACAGGCGGGGCCATGAACAGATGGGCGCGTCCGAGTTCGAACAGGATCTGGCCGCCTCCCGCGGTGTTGTTGTGCGCCACTGGGTGCGCCCGGTGCGTGTGCTGTCCGAGAACGGCACCGTTACCGGTCTTGAACTGGAATATACCCGCATCCGGGATGGAAAGCTTGTCGGCATGGGCAGCACCATGACCTTGCCCGCCGACCAGATTTTCAAGGCCATCGGCCAGACCCTTGAGGAAGAACATGCGGATGGTCTGGAACTGGAAGGGGGCCGCATCCGGGTTGATGAAAATGGCCGGACATCCCGCAGCAAGGTCTGGGCGGGGGGCGATTGTGCCACCGGCGGTGATGACCTGACGGTTACCGCGGTCGCCAATGGCCGGGATGCGGCAGAGAATATCCATGCCTCCATCACCTGAGATTTTTCTGGCTGTTTCCCTGTTGAGCGTTTCCCTGCTGGGCGGTGCAGCGCCCCTGCGCGCGGCGCAGGCAGGTGTTCAGGCAAGTGTTCTGGGCCATTGGTGTGAAGCGGGTGCCGGCAGCGAACAGATGTTTGTTGAAACCACATCTGTCGGTTTCAACGAGCATACGGTCTGCCGGCCGGATACTGCTGTTCCGGATGCCAGCCAGTTCGCCACCCAGCTTGATTGCGCAAATGTCTACATGACGCAGGACGGCCCGCAACGCGCCTTTGCAACCACCCTCTGGGCGATGGGCGCCCTCAACCGGAATGACAGATTGTTTGTCGCCTTCTTTGAAAAGGGGCAGGCAGGCAGAACAATGATTTTCACCCGTTGCCAACCATAGGTCACCAGACCTGGGAAGGAAGAGAATATAATGGCAAACCTGACCCATACCTTTGTCGGCATCACGTCCCCCAACCCGTTCTGGCTGGCGTCGGCTCCCCCTACGGACAAGGCCTACAATGTGGAACGCGCATTCAAGGCTGGCTGGGGCGGCGTCATGTGGAAGACCCTTGGCGAGGACGGCCCCCCCGTGGTCAACGTCAACGGTCCGCGCTATGGCGCCATTTTCGGCGGTGACCGGCGCCTGATGGGCTTGAACAATATCGAGTTGATCACCGACCGTGAATTGCAGACCAATCTGCGCGAAATCAAGCAGATCAAGAAGGACTGGCCGGATCGCGCCGTGGTGGTATCCCTCATGGTGCCGTGCGAGGAAGATGCCTGGAAGACCATCCTGCCGGTGGTCGAGGAAACCGGGGCCGATGGTATCGAGCTGAACTTTGGCTGTCCCCATGGCATGAGCGAACGGGGCATGGGGTCCGCCGTGGGCCAGGTGCCCGAATATATCGAAATGGTAACCCGCTGGTGCAAGCAGAACACCCGCATGCCGGTGATCGTGAAGCTCACTCCCAACATTTCCGATATCCGCTATCCGGCCCGCGCCGCCCACAGGGGAGGGGCAGATGCCGTTTCCCTGATCAATACCATCAATTCCATCGTTTCGGTGGATCTGGACAATTTCGCGCCCGTTCCCACCATTGACGGCAAGGGAACCCATGGCGGCTATTGCGGCCCCGCGGTCAAGCC
>JALWTJ010000358.1 GCA_027082895.1 Hyphomicrobiales bacterium
CTTGGCCTGCGGGCGCACATAGACGTCCGGCGGGTAGGCGGCCAGGGTGTGGGAAATCAGCCCGTGCATCATGATCTGGGCCGAGCCCAGCCCCACGTCCAGAAAGGAAGGATCGGTCTTGCCCTGCGTATCGGCGGGGGAGCCGTTGACATCCACCCCCACAAGAATGTCGGCGCCCCGTGCTGCCACATCCAGGGGCAGGGGGTCGACCACGCTGCCATCGATCAGGGTCCGGCCGCAAAAGACCATCGGCTTGAAGATGGAGGGAATGGCTATCGAGGCGGCAATGGCGCTTCTGAGTTCCCCATCATGGAACACCACCTGATGCCAGGTGTTGAAGTCCGTGGCCACCACGGACAGGGGAATGTTCAACTGGTCGAAACGTTGCGGCAATTCGTCCGGAATGAACGAGCAGATAACTTCCAGCGGGTCCAGTTGCATGGTCATGGAATTGCGGAATATGGCGCCCAGACTTTTCAGCCGTGTGCTCCAGATCCGGCCCATGATGGCGCGCATGGAGCCCAGATATTCGTAAGACAGTTCCCGCAACTGCTTGCCGGAAAGTCCCGATGCCCAGCCCGAACCCAGAAGGGCACCGATGGAGGAGCCGGCAATATGATGGGGGCGTATCCCCATTTCGTCCATGGCCTCGATGAACGGAATATGGGTCAGCCCCCGCGCTGCGCCGCCACCCAGCGCCACACCGATCTTGGGGTCCGCCTGCCCGGTCATGTCCTTTCCCCTTTCAACAGACAAATGGTTAATCCTGCCCGATATCCGTGCGAAAGAATCCCCCCTCCCAGTTGATCCTTTCCACCAGATCATAGGCCTTTTTGCGCGCCTGTGCACGGTCGCGGCCAAGGGCGCAGGCGTTGAGCACCCGCCCGCCGGCGGATACCGTTTGCCCGTCGTGTTTTTTCGTACCCGCCTGGAACAGTTCCCGGTCTGCTGCCGGTTCGACCGGAAGGCCGCTTATCGGAACACCGGTTTCATACGGACCCGGATACCCCTTTGCAGCAACGACAACGCACAGGGCATGATCCTTCTTGAACCGGACGGGTGGCACTGTCATGTCACTTTTCGCGTTGGCCAGTAACATTTCAAGCAGGTCACCCTGAAGCCGCATCATCAGCACCTGGCATTCCGGGTCGCCGAAGCGCACATTGTACTCGATCAGCTTCGGTCCCTGTTCGGTGAGCATCAGCCCCGCATAAAGAATTCCCCGGAAAGGGGTGCCCCGCTCCTGCATGCCCGAAAGGGTGGGGGCAATGATCCGGGTGCAGATGGCCTCTGTCAGTTCCGCGCTCATCAGGCCCGAAGGGGAAAAGGCCCCCATGCCGCCCGTATTGGGCCCCCGGTCCCCGTCAAAGGCCCGCTTGTGGTCCCGCGCATCCCCGAACAGCTCGAAATCCGTGCCGCTGCACAGGGCAAAGACGCTGACTTCCTCCCCTTCCAGATATTCCTCGATCACCACCCCGGCACCGGGTGTTCCATCAACGAATATCTGTTCCAGCGCCGCAAGGGCCGTTGCCATGTCCATGGCCACCGTCACCCCCTTGCCCGCCGCCAGCCCGTCGGCCTTGATCACCACCGGAACGCCGGTTCTCTCCACATGTTTCCGGGCATCTTCCAGCCGGTCGAAATAGGCATGGGCCGCCGTGGGAACGTCTTTTTGCGCACATAGCTGCTTGGTGAACTGCTTGCTGCCTTCCAGCTGCGCCGCTGCCTGCGAGGGGCCGAAAACATCAAATCCGGCGCCGCGCAGCGCATCGGAAAGGCCCCCCACCAGCGGCGCTTCGGGGCCGATCACCACCAGGTCCACCCTGTGGGCGCAGCAAAAGGCTCTCACCGCTTCATGGTTGGTTACGTCCAGCGTCACGTTTTCGGCAATGTCCGCCGTGCCCCCGTTGCCCGGTGCCACGAACAGGCGTGACAGAAGGGGCGACTGGTTCATTTTCCACGCCAAGGCGTGTTCACGCCCGCCCGATCCGATCAGAAGCACTTTCATTGTTGTTGCATTCCCCGTTTGTCCCGAACGTGCCTGCGCCTAGCATGCTCCCATCCCGTTCTCCAGAGGAGCAGCAGGAATTTTCTTGACGTCCTGTTCCGCCACAAGGCATTGGTTGGCATATCCGCTTCTTGTGCCCAACAGATCAGGCCCAATGTGCCCCATGGTGACAACGCCCCCCACCAACGCCCACGAATATACGGTTTCCCAGCTGTCCCGGGCCGTCAAGAGCACGGTGGAGGACGAGTTCGGCCATGTGCGGGTGCGCGGCGAGGTGGGGCGCCTGTCCCGTCCCGCCTCCGGCCATCTCTACTTCGATCTCAAGGACGACAAGTCGGTGCTTGCCGCCGTCGCCTGGAAAGGGGTTGCCGCGCGCTGGCGTTTCCAGCCCGAGCAGGGGCTTGAAGTGATCGCCACGGGGCGGCTGACCACCTTTGCCGGCCAGTCCAAGTACCAGATCATTGTCGAGCAGGTGGAGCCGGCCGGGGCAGGGGCTCTGATGGCCCTTCTGGAAGAGCGGCGCCGCAAGCTGGCCGCCGAAGGCCTGTTCGAAGCCGCCCACAAGCAGAAACTTCCCTTTCTGCCCCGGGTGATCGGCGTTGTGACCTCCCCCACCGGCGCCGTGATCCGGGACATCCTGCACCGCCTGTCGGATCGTTTTCCCGCCAATGTCATCGTCTGGCCGGTGCGCGTGCAGGGCCCTTCCTGTGCCCCCGAGGTTGCCGCCGCTGTCGAGGGGCTCAACATGCTGCCCCCCGACGGTCCCATTTCCCGCCCGGACCTGATCATCGTTGCCCGCGGGGGGGGATCGGTGGAGGATCTGTGGGGGTTCAACGAGGAAGAAGTGGTGCGCGCCATTGCCCAGAGCGCGATTCCCGTCATTTCCGCCATTGGCCATGAAACAGACACCACCCTTGCCGATTTTGCCGCCGATCAGCGAGCGCCCACTCCCACCGGCGCCGCGGAAATGGCCGTTCCGGTGCGCAGCGAACTTGTGGCTACGGTGCGGGATCTGGATGCACGCCTTTATGCGGCCTCCCGCCGCCTGCTGGATACCCTTGCCGATCGGCTGCGGGCATCTGCCGGCCGTCTGCCGCGCCCGGACGAACTGCTCGCAACACCCCGCCAGCGCCTGGACCTGGCCGCGACCCGGCTCGGGGCGGCGCTGAACAGCGCGCTGCAGGCCAAGGCCCTGCAACTGGCCGCCATTGCCCCGCGGCTTTCGGCGGGCACGCTTGTGCGTGGCCTTGAGCAGCAGCGCCAGATGCTGAACGGACTTGCCGGGCGCATGGTCCGGGCCGCTTCCGCTCAGATCGCCGCCCTGAACCTGAAGCTCTCCCCGCCCGCCAGAAGGCTGCAACCGGCGATTGTTAATCTGCTTGAGACCCGGAGGACCAGTCTGGAACGCGCCTGGCAGATGGTGCGCTCCCTTGGCTACCGGAACGTGCTGAAGCGTGGTTTCGTTCTGGTCAGTGACGAAAAGGGAAAAATCGTGCGCGAGGCGGCCCGCCTCAAGGGGGGGCAGATCATCGGCCTTGAATTCGCCGATGGCCAGCGCCATGCCAGGGTTCTGCCCGCCGCCGGGCAGGCCGGGGCACCCGAAAAGGGAACCACCGGCCCAAAGGAGAAACCCGCTGCGCCCGAATCCGGACAAAAAAGCCTGTTTGACTGAGAACGGTCAGCCAGGGGAAGCACGAACGATGGGAAAGAAGGTAAGATGATGAACATTCTGGACAGGGGTTTCGAGCAGTCAAAGGCAACCCTGAAATATCTGGATGCCGACTTTGTCGTCATCCGGCCCGGCACGTTCGTGGCGTGCGCGGTGACGGGGAAACCCATTCCGCTGGATGATCTGAAATACTGGAACGTGGACCGGCAGGAAGCCTATGCGGATGCCGATGCGGCCCTGAAGGCATATCAGGACAGCCTGTAATCTGTCGTCTCGCAGACGTGCTTTTGCGGACGCGCCCGCCGGTAGAGCGTAAACCGATTCAATCCACCATGTCCTGTCCGCCGGGCTCCGGGTCCATCAGGCGGTGCATGTGCACGATGAAATAGCGCATGTGTGCATCATCGACCGTGCTTTGCGCCTTGCTCTTCCAGGCGTCATAGGCCGTCGCATAATTTGGATAGACCC
>JALWTJ010000359.1:0-2218 GCA_027082895.1 Hyphomicrobiales bacterium
TGATCCGGGCGGCGGTGCGCATGGGCGCCATTCTGGGCGGTGCGGACACGCAACAACTAAAGGCCCTGACCCTGTTTGGCGAAGAAGCCGGCCGCGCCTTCCAGTTGGCCGACGACATCCTTGACGTCACCGCCAGCCCCGAACAGATGGGCAAGGCCACCGGCAAGGACGCGGCCCGCACCAAGCCGACCCTTGTTTCGCGCATCGGGCTTGCTGCCGCCCGGCGAAATCTGGGGGATACCATCCACCACGCCCTGACAGCCCTGAGCATGTTCGGCCCCGAAGCAGACGGCCTGCGGGCCACTGCCCGTTACTTCGGCGAGCGGGAAAACTGACCGACGCCAACCAGCCATCACCAGCCGGACACCGCCCCACCATCATTGCTCGAACAGCGTCACCCGCCATTCAGCCAAACCGCTTTTCGATATACTCGGCCACCATGGTCTTGAACTGATCCGCCACATCGCTGCCACGCAGGGTGGCTACCTTCTTCCCCTCGATGAAAACCGGTGCCGCCGGCGTTTCCCCCGTGCCGGGCAGGGAAATGCCGATATCCGCATGTTTTGATTCCCCCGGCCCGTTGACGATGCATCCCATCACCGCCACGCTGAGATTCTCCACCCCCGGATAAATGTCCCGCCAAACCGGCATGGACGAGGAAAGATGCTCCTCGATTTCCTTGGCCAGCACCTGAAAGGTGCTGGAGGTGGTGCGTCCGCATCCCGGGCAAGCCGCCACCACCGGCACGAACTGGCGAAAGCCCATGGTCTGAAGCAACTCCTGCGCCACCTTCACTTCAAGTGTCCGGTCCCCGTCCGGCTCCGGGGTCAGGGAAATGCGGATCGTGTCCCCGATTCCCTGTTGCAGCAGAATGCCAAGGGCCGCCGATGAGGCCACGATCCCCTTGGATCCCATCCCCGCCTCGGTCAACCCCAGATGCAATGCATAGTCGGAACGTGCCGCCAGATCCCGGTAAACCGCAATCAGGTTCTGCACGTCCGACACCTTGGTGGAAAGAATGATCCGGTCGCGCCCCAGCCCGATTTCTTCGGCCCGTTGCGCCGAAAGAAGGGCGGACTGGATAATGGCTTCCCGCATGACTTCGGCGGCAGATCGCGGATTGTCGGAAAGGTTGTTTTCATCCATCAGCCGCGTCAGCAACTCCTGGTCCAGTGACCCCCAGTTGACCCCGATCCGCACGGGCTTTCCATGACGCAATGCCAGTTCGATCAACTGGGAAAACTGCGCATCTCGCTTTGCCCGGAACCCCACATTCCCCGGATTGATCCGGTACTTGGCCAGTGCCTCGGCGCAGGCGGGATGCGTGCGCAGAAGCGTGTGCCCGATATAATGGAAATCTCCCACAAGGGGCACATCCACCCCCCGTGCCAGCAGCTTTTCCCGGATATGGGGAACAGCTGCCGCCGCCTCGTCCCGGTCAACCGTGATCCGCACCAGCTCCGACCCCGCCCGGTGCAGGCGGGCAACCTGTTCAACCGTGCCGGAAACATCCGCCGTATCGGTGTTGGTCATGGATTGCACCACTATCGGGTGCCCGCCCCCCACGTGAATGCCCCCCACATTCACCGCCACCGATTGCCTGCGTTCGTCCGGTCGCGCCATGTCCTGCCTTCCTGTTTTCGAAAGAGGCCGCTCCCCACCCTTCGGGGGCAGCCCGGCCCTGCCATGTTCCTGGTTTGCAATACGCTCAAGGCCTGCCCGATGCAAGCAGGCCCGCAAACACCTTGAAATTACCGATATCGGAGCCCATATAATGCCCCATGAACAGGGTATTTTCCATCGTCAACGAATTCCAGCACAGCCTTGGCCTGTTGTGGCGGGCCTTCCTGCACCCCCGCACCCCCTTCCATCTCAAGGCCATCATGCTGGCGGTGGCGGCCTATGTGATCAGTCCCGTCGACCTGCTTCCCGACTTCCTTGCCGTTCTGGGCTGGGTCGATGACGTGCTCCTGGTCGCCTTTGCCATCAACTGGATCACCGTCCGCCTGCCCGACGACCTGTTCGATGAACCCGATCCCACCCGGCGCGCCAGGAGGGAAGCGCCCCGGCAAGACCCGTACGAAGATACCGGCCCCGTCATAGACGGCCAGGCCCGCCGCAACTGAACCCGCGGCGCCGGGGCACCCCGGACCAACCGGCACCTGCCCGGAGAGGGATCAGGCGCCCTGCAGGCGGATCAGCAGATCCTTGGCATCCA
>JALWTJ010000359.1:2228-15651 GCA_027082895.1 Hyphomicrobiales bacterium
CCTGCAGGGCGCCTGATCCCCCGGCTGCACCAGAATGTCACCGACTTCCCCGTCACATTCCGCGTGAATGGCCGTTTCCATCTTCATGGCTTCGATGGACAGCAGCACATCACCGCGCGTCACATGCTGCCCCTCCTTCACCGCCAGGGTGGAAATCACGCCGGGCATGGGTGCACCGACCTGTAACACGTCCCCTTCTTCAGCCTTGGGCCGGGCCACGATCTCCCCGGCCATGCGCCGGTCGGGCACATAAACGGAGCGGGGCTGCCCGTTCAACTCGAAGAACACCCGGACCATGCCCTTGTCGTTCGTTTCCGCCCGCCCCAGATACCGCAAGACAAGCGTAAATCCGCGGGACAGATCCACCAGCAGTTCGTCCCCGTCCGACAGTCCGTAGAAATAGACGGGCGTGGGCAGAACCGAGGTCGGCCCGTAAAGGGCCTGCGCCTTCATGAACTCGACAAAGACCTTGGGATACATCAGGTAGGATGCCAGCTGGAAATCATCAATCTGCTGATCCAGCTCCCCGGAGATCCGGGCCCGTTCCGCCTCCAGATCAACCGGCTTCAGATAGGCCCCGGGACGCTTGTCCAGCGGTTTGCGCCCCTTCAGCACCTTCTTCTGCAACGCCTTGGGAAAGCCCCCCGGCGGTTGCCCCAGATCCCCGGCGAAGAACCCCACCACCGATTCGGGGAAAGCCACTTCCCGTTTCGGGTCTTCCACGTCGGCCCGGCTCAATCCGGAAGAAACCATGGCCAGCGCCATGTCACCCACCACCTTGGAGGATGGAGTAACCTTGACGATATCCCCGAACATCCGGTTGACATCGGCATAGGTCTGGGCCACTTCGTGCCAGCGGCTCTGCAGGCCAAGGGAGCGAGCCTGCTCCTTCAGGTTGGTAAACTGGCCCCCCGGCATTTCGTGCAGGTAGACCTCCGAAGCCCCCGAGCGCAGATCGCTTTCAAAGGCCCGGTACTGGGTCCGCACTGCCTCCCAGTAAAAGGAAATCCGCCGGATGGTTTCCCCGTCGAACCCCGGATCCCTCTCGTGATTTCTCAGGGCGGCAACAAGGGATCCCAGACAGGGCTGGCTGGTGGTGCCCGAAAGGGCATCCATGGCCGCATCCACCGCATCCACCCCCGCATCCACCGCCGCCAGCACGCTGGCAGCGGCAATACCGGAAGTGTCATGGGTATGGAAATGAATGGGCAGGGACGTTTCCTGCTTCAGGGTGCGGATAAGCTTTGCCGCCGCCGCCGGCTTGAGCAACCCCGCCATGTCCTTCAGTCCCAGCACATGGGCCCCGGCCCGCTCCAGCTCCTGCGCCAGCCCCACATAATATTTCAGGTCATACTTGGCCCGGTCCGCATCCTCCATGTCCCCGGTGTAACAGATCACCCCTTCACACACCTTGCCCGCCTCAATGACCGCATCCATGGCCACCCGCATGTTTTCCACCCAGTTCAGGCAGTCGAACACCCGGAAAACATCCACACCCCCCCTGGCCGCCTGGGCCACGAAATACTGCACCACATTATCCGCGTAATTGGTGTAACCCACCCCGTTGGAGCCGCGCAGAAGCATCTGGGTGAGAATGTTGGGCGCCCCTTCCCGCACCCTGGCCAGCCGCTCCCAGGGGTCTTCGTTCAGAAAACGCATGGCCACGTCAAAGGTTGCCCCACCCCAGCATTCAAGGGAAAACAACCCCGGCATTCCCCGCGAATAGGCCCGGGCGATGGCGGCAATGTCATGGGTACGCATCCGGGTGGCCAGAAGCGACTGGTGCCCGTCACGCATGCTGGTATCGGTGAACAGAACCCGCTTCTGCCCCTTCATCCATTCCGCCAGCCCCTTCGGGCCCTCCCGTTCCAGAATCTGGCGGGTACCTTCAACCTCCGGCAGGGTATCGAACACCGGCGCACGAGGGGTAGGTGCATCAAGGGGGGGCTTTTCCCGCCCCGCCACATCCGGGTGCCCATTGACGCTCACATCCCCGATATAGGTCAGCAGCTTGGTCGCCCGGTCCTTGCGCCGGGGTATGTCGAACAGGGACGGCGTATTGTCGATAAACCGGGTCGTATAGGAATTGTCCCGGAACTTTTCGTGCCCGATGATGTTTTCCAGAAAGGCCAGATTGGTCGAAACCCCCCGGATACGAAACTCCCTGAGTGCCCGGTCCATGCGCCTGATGGCTTCGTCCGGCGTGGGCGCCCAGCAGGTGACCTTTTCCAGTAACGGATCGTAAAAACGGGTAATTACCGCCCCCGAATAGGCCGTCCCCCCATCCAGCCGGACACCGAACCCGGTTGCCCCCCGGTAAGCGGTAATACGGCCATAATCGGGAATGAAATTCTGTTCCGGATCTTCGGTGGTTACCCGGCATTGCAGGGCATGCCCGTTCAGGTGAATATCCGCCTGCGCCGGCACCCCGCTGCTGGCCGTTCCGATCGTCTCCCCCTCCATGATCCGGATCTGCGCCTTCACGATATCGATCCCGGTTACTTCCTCCGTCACCGTGTGTTCCACCTGGATTCGCGGATTGACCTCGATGAAGAAGAATTCGTTGGTATCCGCATCCATCAGGAATTCGACCGTTCCCGCACACCGGTAGCGGGCCGCCCTGCCCAGCCGCAATGCCGCATCAGTCAAGTGCGAACGGGTGGCGGCATCCAGATAGGGGGCCGGAGCCCGCTCCACCACCTTCTGGTTGCGCCGCTGCACCGAACAGTCCCGTTCAAAAAGATGCACCAGATTGCCATGTTCATCCCCGAGCAACTGCACTTCCACATGCCGGGCATGCTCCACCAGCCGCTCCAGATACATCTCATCCTTGCCAAAGGCTGCCTTGGCCTCGCGACGGGCTTCGTCCAGTTCGGCCCGCAGGGCCTTTTCGTCAGCGATGCGCCGCATGCCACGGCCCCCGCCGCCCCAGGACGCCTTGAGCATCAGCGGATAGCCGATCTTTTCTGCCAGTGCCGCCGCCGCATCCATGTCGGCGGGCAAAGGATCGGTGGCCGGCACCACCGGCACATCGCTTTCCTCAGCCATGCGGCGAGCCGCAACCTTGTTGCCCAGCGAACGCATGGTTTCAGCCCTGGGACCGATGAACACGATCCCCGCCGCTTCACACGCATCAACAAATTCGGGGCTTTCCGACAACAGGCCATAGCCCGGATGAATGGCATCCGCCCCCGATTCCCGGGCAATGCGGATATATTCGTCAATCTGCAGATAGGCCTCGACCGGCCCGCGCCCCTCCCCGATCAGATAGGCCTCATCCGCCTTGAACCGGTGCAGGGCCAGCTTGTCCTCGGCAGCAAACACCGCCACCGTCTTGATGCCCAGCTCATTGGCGGCCCGGAACACCCGAATCGCGATCTCGGAACGATTGGCGACCAGGATTTTCTTTATTTTCATGGCAGATGCGTTTCCATTCTCTCGCTCGAAAAACCCTGTTTCAAAACAAGGGCCCTATTTCAGCTGATCCCTTAATGCGGAAATGTCATACCCGGCATCGAAGGCCATATCGATCATGTCCTCCCCGGGCAGTTCCCCGGCATGGGCCAACGCCCACAGGTTGGTGCAGCGGGTGCCCGTACGGCAGAAGAACAGCACCGGTCCGTCCGCTTCGCGCAGAATGTCGCGCACCCTTTGCAGACTGTCCGCATCGAAGGGTGGCCGGGTCACCGGCACATGATGCACCGGGATACCGTGCTCCCGGGCTGCCGCTGCAATATCCCGTGCGAGGGGTTGGCCCGCCTCCTCCCCGTCCGGACGGTTGTTGACGATGGCGACAAACCCGGCCTGCTTGATCTTTTCCATATCCGCAGGCCGGATCTGCGGAGAAACACTCAGCGCGTCATTGATCTTTCGAATATCCATTTCGGCCCCTTGATCCGCGTTCGAACCGTCTCACGCATCTATTGGCACGTCACCCGATGATCCGCAACATTTTCGCCCCTTCGGTAAAGGAACCGGCACCTGCCAGACGCCCCTGCCATTATTGCAGTCGGGCGATCCATGGCCGCCATATCTCCTCGCGCTCCCGGACGAAACGGGCTGCCAGCGCTTCATAATTGCCCCCCTCTTCCCCCTGCCAGTTCAGGATCATGTTCATTTCATCGACCGGCAAGGACGCCCCCCGCAGGTACCGCGCCACGAGAGGGGCCTCCTCGGCCACCCAGTCCGCCGCAACGATATAGGGCTTTTCCGGCGCAAAGGCGGATGGTTTGGGCGCAACGCATTCCCGGTTGGCAAGACATGTGAACGCGTCCAGGTCATATGCCCCCATATCCAGCGCCACGAAATCGAACTGTGCCAATACCCCACTGGGCTGCCAGTAATAAAAGACCACCGGCGATTTGCGGGAAACGGACTGGGCAATCAACGTATCCATTTCGAACCGGTTGGCCGGGGTGACCAGATCCACCTTGTCCAGGATTCCGAGCGCCCGCAGCAGGTTCCTGTTGATGATGGAACAGGCCCAGTCCGCCGGGCAGGAGATGAAACGCAACCGCCCCGCGGGCGTAACCTCTCCCGGACGGCCCGGCCCTTTCTGCCCTGAACCTGTCCCCCTCCCGTCTGCCTGCTCCGGTTCCCCGGAACCGGGACGGGCCAACCGGTCCGCCAGTTCCACCAGCCCGTCCAGTGACCGCACATCGGGAAAGGCCTTTCCCATGTGGGCGGGCAGGTACCATCCTTCAAAACTCCCCCCCAGATAACTGACCGCTTCGGGTTCCACATGCCCGCTTTCAAGCAATGGATTCCAGATTGCGGCAATGCGACTGGTCCACATCTCCGCAACGATGGCAGGCTGCCCGGTAGTTGCCATGGATGTGGCGGTTGTCGCCATGTCTCCGGACATGATGCGCACCGTGCATCCCAGTTCCTGCTGAAGAATCTGCACATGTATCCGGGCAAGGATGATCGAGGATGGCCATTGCATGGCGCCAATGGAGATTTCGCGATCTCCGCACGGCTGTGGTGCATCGGGGGCACCGATTTCAACCACGCTGTCCGAACCGCTGCCCCCCTCCTGCGCCGGCACCGGGCGGGGCAAAACCGCCACAAGCAGAAACAGGAAAACCCGGATCGCGAATACCCCGCGCCCGATACCTTTTCCCGTTCCGCTTTCCGCCTGCCTGACCATGCGCCCTTTTTGCATTGGAACGCCCGATCAGGCAAGCGGTGGGTTAAATCCAGACCCGCTGGATCAGTTCAGGTGTTGACGCCGATAAACACCCATGGCCCTGGAAAGATATTCCGCCAACCGCGGATCATACCGATCATAGAAGTTTCGAAACGCTTCATCGTCACAGTAAAGCCGTCCCAACCCTTCATAGGCATCCCCGTCCGGCACCCAATAGTTGGACACCCATTTGTAATGGCGTTCCACAAGGGCCTGAACCCTTTCATGCGTCACCGGCAGGTTTTCCGTCAGGCATACCATCATTCCAAGATTGACGGCATGTCCTTCTTCCCGAACCATATCATGCTGATCCTTTGACATGCGTTTCACATTTGCCCGCGCTTCGGCCACCCGGTTGCGAACAATTTCATCGCCATTGTCAATCAGCTCCTTTTCATAGGCTTCCTGCTGTTCGGGTGAAAAGCCCTTGAATGGATTCTCCATCATTTCTGCTCCTTCAATTTCTTCCAGTGTTTTTTCGATGGTATGAATCAGATCATGCAAACGGGCGATTTCTCCGGTCAGATGCTTCCGGTGCTCCTGCAACGCGCGGGACATGTCGAAATCTGCCGAATCAAGAATGCGACCGATTTTGACAAGAGGCATTCCCAGTTCGCGATAGAACAGGATTTGCTGCAATCGCAGCACCTGGGCCCGTTCATAGTACCGGTAGCCGTTCTCGCCGAGATAGGCAGGAGGGAGCAATCCGATCCTGTCATAATAATGCAGGGTTCGCACCGACACGCCGGACATGCGTGCCAGTTCTCTGACCGTCAATCTGTTTGTCATGATCTTGTTCATGGGAAAGGCTTCTCGGGTATGACGTAGCGTCAGGGTCAAGAACTTTTTTGTCTTTTTCAAGCGCGAACCGAAATTGTGCCGCAAACATCCGGGATGCCCTCGAAAAATCCGTACCGGACAGGAACCCGCTGCCAAAAAAAAGAGGACGCCCGAAGGCGCCCCCCTGAAAGGTAAAACCGGCTGAACCGAAAAAGAACGCTAGAATTCGTCCCAATCGCTATCCACGGCGGCGCTGCCCTCGCTCAGATAGGTCTGGGCAGCCTGCTGCACCTCCGCCTGCATCTGCTTGACAACCGGCACGGAAGTTGATGGCGCGGCACGTGGCGCCGGTGCCCCGGCCCCCTTGTGACCATCGGCCAGACGGAACACCTCGATGATCCGGTCCAGTTCCGTTACCTGACTGTCGGTCTGTTCGATGGCCGCGTTGGTTTCTTCCACCAGCGCCGCATTGTGCTGGGTCATCTCGTCCATCTGGCGCACGGCAACGTTCACTTCGCTGATGGACGATGCCTGTTCCTTGTTGGCCTCCACCATCTGCCCCATGATTTCCTTGTTCTTGCTGGCACCAGCCATCATGGCCTCGAGCTTTTCCGAGGCAAGCGCCACCAGTTTCGACCCCTCGTCCACTTCCGTCGCGCTCTGATCAATCAGCTCCTTGACCTCGGAAGACGCTTCCGCCGCGCTCTGGGCGAGCCGGCGCACTTCCACCGCCACCACGGCAAACCCCTTGCCCGCTTCCCCGGCCCGTGCGGCCTCCACCGAGGCGTTGAGGGCCAGCAGATTGGTCTGGAAGGCGATGTCATCGATCATGCCGATAATGTTGGAAATCTTGGCGGACGAAGAGGTGATCCGCTCCATGGCCTGGGTGGTCTGGTTCATCACCTCGCCCCCCTCCACGGCCGCCTGGGCCACCGCCGCCGCATTCGCGCCCACGGTCTGGGCCAACTGGGAATTTTCCTGAACCGTTCCGGCCAACTGTTCCATGGTAGCCGACGTTTCCTCGATGGTCGCCGCCTGCTTGGTGGTCCGCTCGCTCAGGTCGGTGGTACCGGTCAGGATCTCCGACGTGGCCATTTTCAGGGCCCCGGACGTTTCGCGCAACTGACCGATCACTTCAGTGAACCGGTCTGCCACCGCATTGGTATCGCGCTTGAGCCGGTCAAAGGCCCCCTCATACTGGCCGCTGACCCGCTGAGTAAGATCGGTCCGGGCAAGAGCGCCCAGAACATCCCCGGTTTCGCGCAGCCCGCGATCCACGGTCTCCACCAGCTTGTTGACCTGCTGACCAAGCTGGTTGAGCTCCGCATCGGGAAATTCGGCCGTAACCCGATGGGAAAAATCGCCACCCGCTGCTGCCTGCACCACGTCCCCGAACGCTTCACCCAGCTGGGTCATCATTTCGGCACGAGCAGCATCGCGTTCACGCGCCGCCTGCTTCTCCGATTCGCTCAGACTGGCAACCTTTACGGCATTTTCCTTGAAAATTTCCACGGTTCGCGCCATGTCACCGATCTCGTCATGCCGCTGGGATCCCGGAATATCCACATCAAGATCCCCATTCGCCAGCCGCTTCATGACATCGCTCAATCGCAGGATCGGCCGGGTTATCGAACGGGAGAACAACAAAGCAATCACCAGTGCTGCAACCAGCAACCCGCCACCAATCATCAGCATCCAGTTGCGCAACTGGACAGTTCCGGCCCGCGTTTCACTTTGCGACTGGGTGGTCAACACGGCCCAGCGTGTTCCCAGAAACTCGAAGGGTTCCGCCACAACGTCATCCATCTGACCATTACTGTCCTGCCATTCGCCAAATCCGGACGTACCGTCAATCGCCTGCCGGGCAATCGGAGCATCAAACGAAGCCTTCAGAATGTCATTTTCCGGGGTAAAGGAAGAATCATTCCGCAAAAGCAAATCCGCACCCACAATCAACGTCTGGCCGGTTTGTCCGAGCCCGGTCTTGTCCTGCATCATCTCGTTGATTTTCTCGATGGGCATCTGGAATGCCAGAACACCGGCAACCTCGCCATTTTCATCGACAATCGGCGTGGAAATGAAAGCCGCCGGAGCATCAAAACTGGGCGCATAGGCGGCAAAATCAAAAAAGCTGGCCGTTCCCGGCTCGCTGGCCAATCCGGCGCGGAATGCCTGTCCCAGCCCCGTATCCGCCCATTCTCCACCATCTTCGCTGAAATTGGTGGCAAAATCCCGTTCCTTGAACACCGTGTAAACCAGGTCTCCCTTGGTATTGAAAAGGAAGATGTCGTAATAGGAATTGGTTACAAGATGGTCGCGGAAAATCGGATGGTACTGGGCATGCGTCAGATCATACAAATTGTCGGTATCCGCAGCATCAAGCTGGTGCTTCTGTCCCAGCTCATTCGGATTGTCGGTAATATAAGCCTTCTGAAGCGTTTCCGCCGCCTTGTCGCCAAAAGTGGAATAGGCAAACGAAAACGCCTTCAAGGCTTTCAAGGTTTCCGGGTTTCGTGCCAGAAGACCCAGGTCCGCTTCAATATCCTGGAAATACATGTGAAGCCGGTGGCTCCTGTCCTTCGAAATGGCGTCCAGCTTGTCCTTGTATGAAGACAGCAAAGCACCAGATCCCAGGGTCAGCCCCACGACGCCCATTGCCAGGCCAACGACCAGCGCCGTTCCGGCAATTATCAATGGAAGCTTGAGTGAAAGTTTGAAATTGATCATCCCTGAAATTCCCTGGTGCGGACAAATGAACCATTCAGATATATGGATGCATACGTACCCATAGTTAATTTTACATATGCGCGACCTAAACATGACATGGTAAAACAAATCTAAATCCACATGCCGACTTCGGTCACCTTCCAGTTTTACGATCCGATTGACGCCCCGTGACGCTCAACCTGCCGAACACCTGACAAAAAACCGCCCCTTTCCATCATGGAAAAGGGCGGCTCGTGCCGTGCATGGGACGTTTTGAACTGTATGTGCCTGTCAGGCCAGTGCGCCAATCACCGCCTCGATCTTCTTCTTCATGGAAGCAGCGTCAAACGGCTTGATGATGTAATTGTTCACCCCCGCAACGATGGCTTCCTTGACCTGCTCCTTGTCGGATCGGCCCGTCGCCATGATGAAGGGCATGCTCTTGGTCTTGGGGTGCTTGCGGATCACCTTGAGCAGGGTCAACCCGTCAATGTCGTCCATGTTCCAGTCCGAAATGATCAGGTCGATCTTGTTTTCCTGCAATTTTCCCAGAGCATCCCGCCCGCTTTTGGCCTCCGTGATCTTCTGGAATCCCAACTGATTGAGAATGAACTTGCAGATGCCGCGCATGGACTGCTGATCATCCACCACCAGAACGCTGATCTTGCTTGCTTGAGGCATGCCTACTACTCTTGTTGTTCTTGTAACTTCTACTTGCGCAACCCCGGTGCGAAACCGCCCCTGCAGGACTACAGGAAATTCCTTACGATTCCCTCAATTGACCGGAACCCAACACCCCATGGTCAGGCTGCCGAACGCTGGTTCTGCACCCGGGCCAGCAGCTTGGCGGCGATTTCCTCCACCGGTGCCTCTTCCACCACAGCACCAATTTCTGCTGCCACCCGGGGCATGCCGTAAACCAGCGCCGAATCCTTGTTCTGACCGACCGTATAGGCACCCGCCTGCTTCATTTCCAGCAGCCCTTGCGCCCCATCCTTTCCCATTCCCGTCAGGATGGCACCGACCGCCTTGGCGCCCACCTCCTTGGCCACCGATAAAAACAGCGCATCAACACTGGGCCGGTGTCCGGAAACGGGAGCGTCAGCCGTCACCCGGCATTTGAGAACCCCCGAACTGTTCTCAAGACGCAACTGGTGCCCTCCCTTGGCAATATGGACATGACCCGGTTTGATCGGCATGCGGTCCTCCGCCTGCACCACATGCATGTCAACCTGCTGATCCAGCCGTTCGGCAAACCGCTCGGTAAAATTGGCGGGCATGTGCTGGGCCACCACCACCGGCGGACTGTTGGGCGGCATGTTGACAAGCACCTTGCGGATTGCATCCACGCCGCCGGTGGACGCCCCGATGGCAATCAGCGCATCCCTGGCAAAGGAAACATTGGTATCCACCCTTGCCGGGCGGGCAGTGACACTGGCCCGCATGGCCTGCCCCCGCACATCGCTCTGGGCGGCAAAGCGCACCTTCTGGCGGATCTCGGCACCAAACTCATCCATCCCCCCCTCAAGGTCATGGCTTGGTTTGCCAACAAAATCCACCGCTCCCAGTTCCAGCGCCAGCATGGTCTCGCTGGCCCCCTTGTGGGTGAGAGTAGACACCATCACCACCGGCGTCGGGCGAAGCCGCATCAGCTTGCTCAGAAACTCCAGACCGTTCATGTTGGGCATCTCGATGTCCAGCGTCACCACGTCCGGATCAAGCTCCTTGATCATGCGCCGGGCCACGATCGGATCTTCGGCCGTTCCCACCACCTTGATATCGCCATCCTTGACCAGGGTGGCGCTGAGCACCTGCCGGATCAGTGCCGAATCATCAACCACCAGAACTGAAATACTCATGCGGACATCCTTTGCTGCATCCCCGTCTGCTGAACCGCCAGCCGCCGGTAAATTGTCTTCCCCTCAAGGCAAAAGCCCAGTTCTTCCGCCTTCATGCTCTCCGAATGCCCTATGTAGAGATAGGAGCCTTCATTGAGCAGGGCGGCAAACCGTTCAAAGATACGGGTCTGGGTCGCCTTGTCGAAATAGATGGTAACGTTGCGACAGAAAATGGCGTCGAACGGTCCCTTGACCGGCCACTTTCCCATCAGATTGAGCGGCTTGAACGTCATCAACCGGCGCAAATGGTCCGGCACCCGGATCGTGTCCGCCGTCGGACGTTCGAACATGGCCGCCTGCTTGTCCGAAAGCCCCTCAAGGTCGTTGACGGAATAAACGCCCCGGGCCGCCGTTTCCACCACCTGCGTATCCACATCCGTACCAAGAATGCGAAAATCCCAGTTCTTGAGTTGCGGATACTTGCCCATCAGCGCCATGGCAATCGTGTATGGTTCCTGCCCCGTGGAACAGCCCGCCGACCATATCCGCAGACGCGGCTTGCCATTGGCCTTCAGGGGATTGGGACGGGCCATCAGCTGGCCCACATACTGGACCAGATGATCAAAATGGTGATCCTCCCGGTAAAAACGGGTCAGATTGGTCGTCAACGCGTTGATGAACACCTGCCGGTCTTCCCGGCTGGCACCGCGATCAAGGAAATCCACATAGGCATCAAAACTGTCCAGCCCCTTGGCGCGAACGATCTTGTTCAGGCGCGAGGCCACGAGAACCCGCTTGGCATCGCCCAGAGAAATGCCCGCATCCTTGTAGATCCGCTCCCGGATGCGATCAAATTCCCGGTCACTGAGTTTTATTTCGTCATCAGCCATTTTCATTACTCTTGATACCTGTGAACAGATCAGCGCACGGCTTCCGAACGATCCATCCCGTCCGGAATTGCCGGACAGGACAGGCAGCAACCGGCCCATCTACACGCTAGTATGGAGGGGGTTTTACTTAATTTGCGTAAATGAGCCCCGGGATTCTTTCACGCGGCAAAGCCGTTACGGCACCCGCTGCCCGCCTCCGCTGCGCAACCGGCCCCATTTCCGGGCTACCGTACCACAATCATTTTCTGGATAACCGACACCTGTCGGCCATGCCGGCATGAATGGATACCGATCAGAAAAGCTCGATATCGTCCACCGGCGCCGCAACCGGTTTCCGGCGCGCCAGAACCAGTTCCTTCTGTGCCACGGACTGCCCGGCATCCGAATCCAGCCGCTTGACGAATACCCGTCCGCTGACCGGCTTGAACAGAACCCGCCGGGCAAAGTTCCCCCCAAGATCCTCCGAGGCGATTTCATACCCCTCCCGGCTGAGGAACTGGCGGACAAAGGCGATGTTGGCCGCCCCCACATCCTGGGTCCCCGTGATATTGCCGCCTCCGAACATCTTGACCACCAGATTTGCCTTGCGCCCGCTCCCCTGGCTCAGGATGGCATTGATCAGCTGTTCCATGGCAAAGGCACCATAGCGGGCCGATGCACCGAACCGGTCCCGCGCATCCTGGGACTGCTCGCCCAGCAGAAAATGGTTCATGCCCCCGATCAGGGCAACCTTGTCACGAATGCACGCGCAAATGCACGAGCCCAGCACCGTTGACAGGGTAACGCTCTCATCCCCGGTCACCTCGCACCCCCCCTGGTTGACGGTCTTGGTAATTTCCCGAACCCGTGGTGCGGATGGAGCAGCCATGGCCGACATGTACAACAAACCCTTTCCCGGCTGAATTTCGTGACGAAACGACCCCATTCTATCCCGGCAAAAATTAGTAAATCGCTAACCAACAGCAAAGGTCGGGCTTTTCGAAGCAACACCCGGTTAGGTTTTGCCTCCTATTATCGCTTCAAATATGAACACCAACACCCAGGCGATCTTCATGCCCATTCACAAGCTGGCCACCGAACTGGAAGAAACCGTCCGCCAGACCCGCGAACTGGTCCGGTCCGTGGACGCGGCACTGGCCATCCTCATGGACCCTGATCTCAATGACACTGAAGCCCGCCGGCAGGCCAAGAAGCGGATCATGGTCAGTCTGCAGGCCCAGGACCGCATCCAGCAGAGATGTGACAACATCACCCGCGCCATGTTTCAGATGCGCGAGTGCACGGTTCAATTCAAGGGAGAACAATGTGCCCGGGTATGGGAAAATCTGACATTGGACGAATTGTCCAAGCCCGAACTGTCCGGCGCATCTGCCCGCATCCCCCACGGGGAAGTGGATCTTTTCTGATCCCTTGCCGATGCTCGCCGCCCGACAGACGGGTAACATTTCGGCGAAAAATTACATTTCCACCCGCGACCCCGAAACAATGGCCTCCAGGTCAATCAGGCCCACCATCTTGTTGTCGTGGGTCACGATGCCGTTGAGCAGTTCGGAATCCATGCTGTCCCCTTCGGGCACCTTGTGCACGTCTTTCTTGGAAATGGTCAGGATGTCGGACACCGCATCCACCAGCACCCCGACCCATTTTTCACCCACCGACATAACCACCACCACATGGGTCTTGGTCGTGTTGGTAATTCCGTCACCAAAACGTGCCCGCAGATCAAATATCGGCACAATGGTGCCGCGCAGATTTATCACCCCGCGCACATATTCCTGGGTATTGGGCAGGGGCGTTGCACCGCTCCAGGCGCGGATCTCGCGCACCGTCGTGATCTCGACGCCATAAACCTGTTCACCGATCATGAAGGCGATCAGCTGCATGGAGTTGGCCATGGCCAGATCGTCGTCACTGCCAAAATCGTCCTTGTTGTCCAGAGCTTCCATTGTCCGTTCCCTTTCGTCCAGCTATGCCGCGTTCCTCTGGTCCGAGGCATTCTTCAATCCCGACACGTCAACGAT
>JALWTJ010000360.1 GCA_027082895.1 Hyphomicrobiales bacterium
GTTCAATTCTCGCAAGCTGCTGTTCTGACAGCCAAAACAAATCACGCATGGCAAAGCTCCTTTGTCATGGTGAATCATAAATCAGACCAAAATGGAATCCCGAAAATTAATAGGTCCTGAGCCTAAGCCATCCCCTCGGAGCCGTCGTCGCTCACCGGCTTGGGTGAGCGACGATGTCGGAGAGGGTGTGGCTCCCATCATCCCCTCGGTGAGTTGGAGTGAGCAGCTTTAGACCGAAGTATTCATGAGTGAATAGCCGGCGCTACGGCCTCATCCGGTGCCGATCCGCTCGCCTATTGTGTGACCCACTGTCTAGTGATAAAGTATGCTAACATCCTTACTTACAAACGGAAAATATTATGATGTCTACTGATGTCGCAAAAATTCGTATAAAATTTGGACAGACAGAAATTGAATACGAAGGGGAATCTTCACTCTTAAAAGATGATTTATTTAATCTAGCTGAGAGATACCTATCGCTTTATGATAAAAACAAAATTTTAATCGTGCCTGAATCAGCAGTATCTGCGGTGCAGGTTACCCCCCAACAATTAGGTAGTATTGACTATTCAACAAATACGATTGCAGCACACCTTGAAGTGAACACCGGAACTGATCTTGTGATTGCCGCAGCTGCACACCTCATGATGGTCAAGGGTCAGAAAAAGTTTACCCGCAAAGAAATTAATGATGAAATGAAGCTGGCTACGACGTATTACAAATCGAGCATGTCAAGCAATTTAACGAAATCGTTTGATACACTAGTTAAAGCCAAGCGTCTTAATCAGGTCTCAAAACACGTTTATGCTCTATCGGCCAGCGAGATGAAGACGCTGGAGTCAAAACTTGCTGGATAAAGCGGAACTCAAGACTTGGTTGCAAAGAGATCTATCACAACTTGATAAACTCCTGCTGATCCTCGCATCATTCGACACGCCTTGCCAGATCAAGGAATTGAAAGAAAGAGCTAGAGAATCTGGCTTTCGAATGCCCAAATCTTGGAATCCGTCAGCGCAACTAGGACGCTCCAAAGGGCTCGCCATCAGGACGCCTGATGGTTGGGAAATCAGTGATGCCGGCCGTCAGTGCCTGCACAATCTTGGCATCAACAAACTTAGTCCTGCAGCTGTCAACGTGGCGACAGATTTGCGTGCAGAACTTGCCAACATCAATAACACCGATACCTGTGCCTTTGTCGAGGAAGCCATCAAATGTCATGAAGCCGAACTCTATCGCTCAGCGATCGTGATGTCTTGGCTTGCAGCAATGGATGTTCTACACAAATATGTACACGCCAACCATCTTGCTGCCTTTAACACAGAGGCCAAGCGCGTTGATACGCGATGGAAGGATGCCAAAACCACAGATGATTTAGGCAAGATGAAAGAATCAGACTTTTTGGATCGCATAGGTGCGCTGTCGATCATAGGAAAAAATGTTAAAAAGGAGCTCATTAACTGCCTTGATCGACGCAATGGTTGTGGCCATCCGAACTCGTTCAAGATCGGAGCCAACACCTCCGCACACCATCTTGAAATTCTGCTCTTAAATGTCTTCAAGGTGTTCCCATAGAAACGGGTTCAGCGGCTATACGCTAGCGCGGCTCCAAGGCGGCGCTGGCCTTGGTCGTAACCCGTTTTCGACATGAGGATTGCATCCAATTTGTGTAAGTTTGTTGATGGGTGCAGGGAGCGCGACCTCTCCTTGCAAGTGATCAATTGGCGATATGATTGCATGGCGCAGATGTGGTTCAATACCCTGAATGCGCTATGACTGGGGGATGCAACGGGGGTGCGCAGCGGCCCCCTTGCCAAGATGGTGTTGTCTGACAACACACATCTTGCGGAATATGTTATTCGGTAGAGCCTGAAGTAAAAACAACTTCAATGAATCAAATGGCTGTCTTTTGGCAGCCGCTATCGCCTCACCCAAATCCGGGTGAGCGATTGCAGAGGAAGAAGGGTGACAGGCTTTCCTTTTATTGGGCTTGAGCAAAAAATTAGTTATTGCCTTCAGAAATTGTTCGAACTTTCGCTCAAATTCCTTTCAAGCCCTTGGAAACTCTGGGTTTCCGGTCAGATACATTTGCGCAAAACCGTGCTCAGATTGGCCTTTTCCGAGCGTATGAGCTACAAAAGAGGTGAGGGATTTCGAACCCCACAACCCTCTGCTCCCTTTAAGTTTTTAGCCGATCTGACAAAGAAAAACAAAATGGCGCACCCGACAGGATTCGAACCTGTGACCTCTGCCTTCGGAGGGCAGCGCTCTATCCAGCTGAGCTACGGGTGCGGAAGGGAGCGAGGGAACCCGTGGGTTCTGCCCGGCCCGCGCAGCGGAACCTAGACGAAGTCGCCAGCGGGCGCAACCGGGTTCTGGCACCGCAAAAGCACAAAATCTACCCTCAGAGTTGCACGGAACGACGGTGACCGCCCACCTGTAAAGCACTGTACAACGCCCCCTGCCCGGCTGGATGTATCGGGACTCCAGGTCACCCCCGGAAAGCCGATGCAAAACGGCGTGAAAGAAATTCCAACGGCCCATGCCGTGCCCTGAACCGGACCCCGGGTCAATGACGACAACGAGCAAGGGCCACATTCGATGCGTGGCCAACAAACGCAAATTCGTTTGCCCAGCGCCCGTTCACCGCAACCGGCAGCAGCAGTGCTGCCCCAGATGACATTCCGTGACGGGCCGCCACCCCGGGGAACGCTCCGCACCGGAGCATGGGCGTGCGTTTTCGATGCATGGGCACTTGCGGAACGGCGGTGCAGCCGAAAGCAAAATGCCCTTGCGGCTGGTCAGGCACACCATTTCAGGGCACACTGGATGGTGGGGCGCCGGGCTGATTGCAGAGAAACCGGACCTGCCTTTCCCTGCCAGAAACGGAGACAGGACACATGCCAACCCACACGGACGTTCTCACATTCTGGTTTGAAGACCATTCCGCCGCGGACTGGTTTTCATCCAGCGATGCCTTTGACAAGGAATTGCGGGACCGGTTTCTCAACCTGCACCGGCAGGTGGCGCTGGGCGAAAAGTTTGCCTGGCGGCGCACCCCGCGGGGGCGGCTGGCCGAAATCCTGGTGCTGGACCAGTTCTCCCGACAGCTGTTCCGGGGCGAGGCACGGGCCTTTGCAACAGACGGCATGGCGCTGGCCCTGGCGCAGGAAATGGTTGGCGGGGGCCATGACAAGGCGCTGAATGGGCAACAACGGCTGTTTGCCTACATGCCCTACATGCATTCGGAATCGCCAGTGATCCACGAAGAAGCGGTGGATCTGTTCAAAGAACTGGACAGTCCGGACAATCTGGAATTCGAAATGAAACACAAGACCATCATTGACAGGTTCGGCCGCTATCCGATGCGCAATGCCGCCCTCGGACGCACATCGACACCCGAGGAAATCGCCTATATCGCGGAGCGAGGCGGGAGTTTTTTCTGACCGCAGTCAGCTAATTTCCTCTTTCCCGACAGATCGGGGCACCAGGGCGCCGGAATGGGTAACAACCCGGGCGGCGGTCTGGTGGGCGGCACACAGGCTTCTGGTCATGTCGGCGCCGGCGCCGATCCTTTCGGCCAGATAGGCCCCGTTGAAGGAATCTCCGGCCCCGGTGGCATCAATGGCATCCACGCGCAGGGGCGCCGCCTCGATCCGCTCGCGACCATTGCCGGCCCGAGCCACGCCCGCGGCGTTCTTGACCACGACCTCGCGCGCGCCCCATTGCTGGTAACGGGCAATGGTGGCTTCCATGTCAGGATCCCCGAACAGGTCTTGTTCATCATCAAAAGAAGGCAGGACCACGCCGGACAGGCGGGCGGCTCGTTCCGTCTGTTCCTTCATTTCGTCCGGGGAAGCCCACAGGGCGGGCCGGATATTGGGATCAAAGGCGATGGTGGCGCCATCGGCGGCGCATTTTTCCAGTTGTGCCAGGAGATTTTCCCGCCCCCGCAAGGGCAGAATGGCAAGGCTGATGCCGGAAAAATAACACAGATCGGCGCCATGCAATGCCCGGGACAGGGCGGCAGCATCATCGGCCATGCGCCGTGCGGCGGATGCTCCACGCCAATAGGTGAACTGCCGGTCGCCATCTTCCTGGTGAATCAGGTAAAGCCCGCAGGTGGTGCCGGGCA
>JALWTJ010000361.1 GCA_027082895.1 Hyphomicrobiales bacterium
GCGGCGCCGGGCCAGAACCAGGGGGTGGGAACCTGGCTGAGGACCACCCAGCCCAGCAGCACGTTGAGGGGCAGTTTCAGGTCGTCAAAGGGCTGCAGATAGGTGGCGTCCGCCTTCTTGTAGGCGGTCCACAGGAAATATTGGGACATGGCGGTCAGCAGGCCAAGGAACAGGATCCAGTTGAGCGCGTTTCCGGTCGGGAGGGGAAAGTCGATACCGGCGGACAGGGTGGCGGGCAGGCTGCCCGCGGGCAGGGCACTGACCAGCAGGCCCAGCCCGATGCCGATGATGGCGTGGTTGAGGCTGATCAGCAGCACCAGGTAAAGGGTCAGGGTCTCCGCGCTTTCCTCACGGGACAGGTATTTTGAAATCAGGGTAGTGGCGCTCCACAGGGCCGCAGCAGCAACGGGCAGCAGGGAAGCGGGGGTGAAGGCGTCCGTTCCCAGTCCCACGATCATGAAGGCGCCCACGAAAGCGACGAGGGACATGGATATGCGGGGGCCGGTCAGCCGTTCGCCCAGAAAGAGCACGGAACCCAGCAGAACGAAGAAGGGGCCGGTCAGGAGCAGGCCGATCATCTGCCAGACGGGAACGCCCGAAGCAAAGCCGAACACGAAGACCTGGGCGCCAAGGGCCGAAGCGAGGGCGCGCAATTCGTGCAGCCAGGGGTGGCGGGTGTGCAGCTTGTCCAACCCAATGCGAAAGACCAGGGGCAGGATGAAGATGGTTGCAATCAGATATTGCCAGAAAACGGTGGCGGAAGAGGTCAGCTTCTCGTCGGCCAGCAGCGGGTTGTAGGGGTTGGTGATGACATCGTAGGAAAAGTTGACGATGGCGAATACCAGTTGCGCTGCAAGCATGAACAAGGTTGCGGCAAGGGGCGCACTGGCGGGGGTGGAGAGGGAGGCAGTCCGGTTCATGATATGTCGATCCTTTCAATCGCAAAACCCAAAACAGCCTCAGGGATTTGCGGGGACCGAAAAACCATGCACCCCGGCGGTGTGCCGGAGGCATTGGTGGCGTCATGACCCCGTTCTCTTTCATCCGGACTGTGACCGTCGGCTCTGGAGTTGCACCAGATCTGCTGACCCGATTTTCATCGGCGCTCGCGGGCTTTCGAAAAAGATTTTCGTTACCGCCGGTGGGGAATTCCGCCCCGCCCTGAGAACGTGTGCCTTGGTTGTGGCACGGGTGTCTCCATAGCGTGCGTGGGGGCCGGGGGCAAGATCAAACCGACATCGGCCATTTTCCCCGGTTTCGTCTCCTCTGGCAAAGGGCCGTTGCTCAGGCAGAGCCGGGGGTGGGGGCGTCCTTTTTCAGGCAACCGGCATTCTTGAGATCCTGCCAGAAGGGGGCGGGAATGTCCTGCTGCCACCACTGGATGATCTGGTCCATCTCGGCAATGGTGCGGGGGCCGGGAATGGTGGCGCATACGGCGGGATGGGCAAGGGGAAACTGCAGGGCGGCGGCGGGCATGGAAACCTTATGATCGGCACAGACCGTTTCGATGCGCTTGACCGCTTCAAGGATTTCGGGGGGCGCTTCTTCGTAGTCCCAGGTGGAGCCGCCTACCAGCACGCCGGAATTGAAGGGGCCGCCAATGACAACGGAGGTGTTGCGCTTGATGCAGGTCTGCATGAACGGGGACAGGGATTCCTGTTCCAGCAGCGTGTAGCGGCCCGCCAGCAGGAACACGTCCCAGTCTCCCAGATCGAAGGCCTGCATGAGGATTTCCCAGCCGTTTACCCCCAGGCCGAAGGCGCCGATGGTGCCGGCTGCCTTGAGTTCTTCAAGGGCCCTGTAGCCGCCCTGTTCCAGGGCCTTCCAGTGGCGGGTATTGTCCCCGTCATGGTGGGGCAGGGGGTCGATATCGTGCACATAAAGAATATCGATACGGTTGGTGCCCAGCCGTTGCAGGCTGTCCGCATGGGCCCGCATGATGCCATCATAGGAATAGTCGAACACGTCCACGAACGGGAACGGTTCCTTCCAGCCGTGGGGGCGTGCATAGGGGCCGAACTGGGGGGCAAGAAGCCGGCCGACCTTGGTGGACAGGACGATGTCGTCCCGCCGGGAGCGAATGCCGTCTCCCATCAGATGTTCCGACTTGCCAAAACCGTAATAGGGGGCCGTGTCCAGATAGGTGATGCCCAGGTCCAGAGCATGCGCGATCAGTGCCCGGGCATCATTGATGGGGACGGGGCTGAGGCTTCCGGCAAGGGAGGCGCCGCCCAGGCCCAGGGTGGAAACCTGCAAATTCGTCTGTCCCACCTGCCGTTTTTCGAATTTCATTTCCTGCATCTCCCAAAACTGAAACCGTTTCAATTCTGATACAAAATCATCAAATTTGAAAGGGTTATTCACAGGTAATTTGAGAATGTCCTGGCAGGTGCGGCGTTGCTCGACAATTGTTATGTCTTTGCGTAGCCGGGTCGAATCAGGTGTGCGGCCTTGATTCGGCAACCTGTTCCCCGGAAACCATCTGTTCCTTGTTTGTCCTGACGACCCATGCCAGTGGGCGGTGCCAAATAATTTTGTTCTCCTGTTGACATTTTGGAAACAAAATGAGAACAAACTGGGTACACGGCAGAGAAATCATGAAATCCTTCTGGCAGGTCGTCCCGTCGGCAGAGTTCTGATCTGGCTGTTAGCAAATCGGGTTGTTTTGGATTAGGAGATAGGTAATGGCTAAGTCGTCGCTTCGTGTGGTTGAAGGTGGTTCCATGGACAAGAACAAGGCGCTGGAAGCGGCGCTGGGACAGATTGAACGCAATTTCGGCAAGGGCTCGATCATGCGCCTGGGGGAAAATGCCATCCAGAAGGTGGAGGCAATTTCCACCGGTTCGCTGGGGCTGGACATTGCGCTGGGGATTGGCGGTCTGCCGCGGGGGCGGATCGTGGAGGTGTTCGGGCCGGAAAGTTCTGGCAAGACCACGCTGGCCCTGCATTGCGTGGCCGAGGCCCAGAAGGCAGGCGGGATCTGTGCCTTTGTCGATGCGGAGCATGCGCTTGACCCTGAATATGCCTCCAAGCTGGGGGTGGATGTGGATGCCATGCTGGTCTCGCAACCGGATTCGGGGGAGCAGGCCCTTGAAATTACCGACACGCTGGTGCGTTCGGGGGCGGTGGACGTGCTGGTGGTGGATTCGGTTGCGGCCTTGACGCCGCGGGCGGAGCTGGAAGGGGAGATGGGGGATTCGCTGCCCGGTTTGCAGGCCCGCCTGATGAGTCAGGCCATGCGCAAGCTGACCAGTTCCATTTCCCGGTCCCACACCATGGTGATTTTTATCAACCAGATCCGGATGAAGATCGGGGTGATGTTCGGTTCCCCGGAAACGACCACCGGTGGTAACGCGCTCAAGTTCTATTCCTCGGTGCGTCTGGACATCCGGCGGATTGGCGCCATCAAGGACCGGGATGAAACTGTGGGCAACCAGACCCGGGTCAAGGTGGTCAAGAACAAGCTGGCACCGCCCTTCCGTCAGGTGGAATTCGACATTATGTATGGGGAAGGTATCTCCAAGACCGGCGAATTGCTTGATCTGGGTGTCAAATCGGGCATGGTGGAAAAATCCGGTTCCTGGTTTTCCTATGACAGCCAGCGGCTCGGGCAGGGACGGGAAAATGCGCGCCAGTTCCTGAAGGACCATCCCGAAATCGCCCGGGAGATCGAACTGGGAGTGCGTCAGAGCGCCGGGCTGGACATGGAGGGAATGGACAGTCCTGCCCTTGCACCGATCAATGACGATGCACCTGAAAAGGTTCTCAAGGAAAAGAACCCGAAGGACTGATCCGGGCCTTCTTTTCCCCGGAGCCTTCTTGCGGGCTGGTTCTATCCGGGTTGTTTGGAATTTGTTGTGCCCCCGGGACTATTGGTCCGGGGGCCGCGTTTTTCCCGGCCTGTTGTGACTGATGGGTTTTGTTGTCTCTGATGGGTTTTGGCATGCCTGATGGGTTTTATCGTGCCAGGCAGGCTTTGTCGTACCTGGTGGGTTTTTGCCTCGTGGTGGGGTCTGTTTGCTTGTCGTGAACGCGTTTCGGGGGCGCTGGCTGTGGCACGGGCCGGTGAGTCTTTTCGCACCGAAAGGCACGGCATGGGCGTTCGGCATTCCATGGCAGGGGCCCGGGG
>JALWTJ010000362.1 GCA_027082895.1 Hyphomicrobiales bacterium
CTTTCAGGTTGCCCGTCACCGTCATCTTTCCCTTGCCCGGCGTCAACACGCCCTCGATGGTCAGCAGTTCGCCGCCCACCGGCGTCCAGGCCAGACCGGTAACGATCCCTACCTGCGCGTCCTGATCGATCTCGCCGAACCGGTAGGGTGGCGAGCCAAGGAATTCCTCAAGGGTTGCTTCGTCGATCACGACCCTGTCCCTCTTGTCCGTCATCAGCACCTTGACCGACTTGCGCATCAGCTTGGATATTTCCCGCTTCAGGTTGCGGACCCCCGCTTCACGCGTATAGCGGCGAATGATCTGCAACAGCTGCGCATCGGGAAGTTCAAACTCGCTCTCCTTCAGCCCGTTATCCTTCAGGTTCTGGGGAATGAGATGCCGGCGGGCAATTTCAGACTTTTCTTCTTCCGTGTACCCGCTCAGACGGATGATTTCCATCCGGTCCATGAGGGGCGCCGGAATGTTCAACGTGTTGGACGTGGTAACGAACATCACGTCCGACAGGTCATAGTCCACCTCCAGATAATGGTCATTGAAGGAACTGTTCTGTTCCGGATCCAGCACCTCGAGCAGGGCCGAAGACGGATCGCCCCTGAAATCCATGCCCATCTTGTCAATTTCATCCAGCAGAAACAGCGGGTTGGATTTTCCCGCCTTTTTCATGGACTGGATGACCTTGCCCGGCATGGAGCCGATATAGGTGCGCCGGTGCCCGCGGATTTCCGCTTCGTCCCGCACCCCGCCAAGGGACATGCGAATGAATTCGCGCCCCGTGGCCTTGGCGATGGACTTGCCAAGGGACGTCTTGCCGACCCCCGGCGGTCCCACCAGGCACAGGATAGGCCCCTTAAGCTTGCCGGTCCGGTTCTGCACCGCCAGATATTCGATGATCCGTTCCTTGACCTTTTCCAGGCCATAATGGTCCCTGTCCAGAATCTCCTCGGCCTTGGCCAGGTTCTTCTTGATGCGGGAACGCTTCGACCAGGGCAAGGCGGTCAGCCAGTCCAGATAGTTGCGCACCACCGTTGCCTCGGCAGACATGGGACTCATCTGCTTGAGCTTCTTGAGTTCGGCCTCCGCCTTCTGGCGCGCTTCCTTGGTCAGCTTGGTCTTTTTCAGCTTTTCCTCGAGTTCGGCAATCTCCGAACTGCCCTCGTCCCCGTCCCCCAGTTCGCGCTGAATGGCCTTCATCTGCTCGTTCAGATAATATTCGCGCTGGGTCTTTTCCATCTGCCGCTTGACCCGTCCACGAATGCGCTTTTCCACCTGAAGCACGCCGATTTCACTTTCCATCAGCACAAGGATGCGCTCCAGCCGCTCGGTAACCGATGTGGCAGCAAGCAGCTCCTGCTTTTCGTCGATCTTGACCACCAGGTGGGATGCGATGGTGTCGGCCAGCTTGCAATGATCCTCGATCTGGCTGACAGCTCCGACCACTTCCACCGAAATCTTCTTGTTCAGCTTTACGTAGTTTTCGAATTCGGACACCGTCGAACGCGCCAAGGCCTCCACCTGCGTGGTGTCATAGGGCGGCTCCTCCAGCCCCACGGCTTCGGCCAGGAAATAATCCTCGGTCTGCACGAAGCGCTCGATCCGGGCCCGCTCAAGACCTTCGACGAGAATCTTGACCGTACCATCGGGCAGCTTGAGCAGTTGCAGGACCGATCCGATGGTTCCGATGTCGAACAGGTCCTTGGGCTCGGGTTCGTCATCCTGTGCGTTGCGCTGGGTAACGATCAGGATCTGCTTGTCGTCCCGCATCACCTCTTCCAGCGCCCGCACCGACTTTTCCCGCCCCACGAACAGGGGCACGATCATGCCGGGGAAAACCACGATGTCGCGCAGGGGCAACACGGGAAATGTCTGTCGTTCCGTCAGGGTCGACGTTTCAATTTCTTTCGTCATGTTCTTCCTTCCTTGCGCCGCCGCACAATTGCCGGCACGCAAAAACAGCCCGGATTTGATACCGGCGCTGCTGATTCCTACCCCATAAGATAGGGTTCCGGAGCGAGGGAACAAGTCAAACCGTTCAACAATCCCCATCCGGGATGCGAAAATCCGTCAGCAAGGCCCTCACGACAGGAAACCGCCCCCCTCAAACGGGAGAACGGCTTCGGTTGCAGTCCTCCTGCCGCGCGACGTTTTTTTTTTGCGGGTACTGGGAGCGGGCCGGCACTCAGGCTTCTGCGGGAAGCTTTTCCTCGTCATCCTTGTCGGCATAGATGTAGAGGGGACGCGGATCTTCCCCGTCCACCACCTTGGCACTGATCACCACTTCCTTGACCCCTTCAAGACCGGGAAGGTCGTACATGGTATCCAGAAGGATGGCTTCCATGATGGAACGCAGGCCGCGTGCACCGGTCTTGCGCTTGATCGCAAGGCGGGCAATGGCCAGCAGGGCGTCGTCATGGAACGTCAGTTCCACATCTTCCATGCCGAACAGGCGCTGGTACTGGCGCACCAGTGCATTCTTGGGCTCGGACAGGATCTGCACCAGCGCATCCTCATCCAGATCCTCCAGCGTGGCAATGACCGGCAGACGGCCCACAAATTCAGGGATAAGCCCGAACTTGACCAGATCTTCCGGTTCCACCTCGGCAAACAGCTCCCCGACCCGCCGGTCGTCCACATCCTTGACCTCGGCACCAAAGCCGATGGAAGAGCCATCGCCGCGTTCGGCCACAAGCTTTTCAAGCCCGGCAAACGCCCCCCCGACAATGAACAGGATATTGGTGGTATCCACCTGCAGGAATTCCTGCTGCGGATGTTTGCGCCCCCCCTGGGGCGGAACGGAAGCAACCGTTCCTTCCATGACCTTGAGCAGGGCCTGCTGAACCCCCTCCCCCGACACGTCCCGGGTGATGGAGGGGTTGTCCGACTTGCGCGAAATCTTGTCCACCTCGTCGATATAGACGATGCCGCGCTGGGCCTTTTCCACGTCATATTCGGCCGCCTGAAGAAGCTTCAGGATGATGTTTTCCACATCTTCCCCCACATAGCCCGCTTCGGTCAGCGTGGTGGCGTCCGCCATGGTGAAGGGCACATCGATGATCCGGGCAAGGGTCTGGGCCAGCAGGGTCTTGCCGCACCCCGTGGGGCCGATCAGCAGGATATTGGACTTGGACAGTTCCACCTCGTCCTTGCCCGCGGCATGGTGCAGACGCTTGTAGTGATTGTGCACGGCAACACTGAGCACCCGCTTGGCCCGGGCCTGCCCGATGACATAATCATCCAGCACCGCACAAATTTCCTTGGGCGTGGGAACACCATCCCCATCACCGGAACGCACCAGGGATGTCTTGCCTTCTTCCCGGATGATGTCCATGCACAGTTCCACGCATTCATCACAGATGAACACGGTAGGACCGGCAATCAGCTTGCGCACTTCATGCTGGGATTTCCCGCAAAATGAACAGTAAAGCGTGTTCTTTGAAGTCTCGCCGCCTGAATTGTCTTTGGACATGAAGTCACTCCTGTCGCGTGGCAAAGCCACAAATTCCCGTTTGTCCTTGGCACAAGCCTAGCCGGGGCGGGCTAAGAAAGTGTAAGCACATGAAAGCATAATGCGCCCGCAAAAGCAGCGCAATGAAATCACGCACCCGTCACTCCATTGCTTCGGATTGGCGTTAACAGACCCACATTTGTGTTTTTCCTGTGGCAGCCCCTAGCTCTTGTCCTCGCTGGGCATGGGCCGCTTTTCGTGGATCACATCCACCAGCCCGAACTCCTTGGCCTGCTCCGCGTTCATGAAATTGTCCCTCTCCAGCGCACTTTCGATCGTTGCGTAATCCTGCCCCGTATGCTGGACATAGATTTCGTTCAGCCGCCGTTTCAGGTTCTTGGTATGCTCGGCGTGGATGAGGATGTCCGTCGCCTGCCCCTGATACCCCCCCGACGGCTGATGCACCATCACCGATGCGTTGGGCAGCACGCCACGCGTTCCCGCTTCCCCGGCCGCCAGCAACAGGGAACCCATGGATGCGGCCTGCCCGATGCACAAGGTGGACACGGCCGGCCGAATGAACTGCATGGTATCATAGATGCCCAGACCTGCCGTCACCACACCCCCCGGCGAATTGATGTACATGGCAATTTCCTTCTTCGGATTGTCCGACTCCAGAAACAGA
>JALWTJ010000363.1 GCA_027082895.1 Hyphomicrobiales bacterium
GTGCGTGGTGAACTCAATGCCTGGTGGGGGCGCAAGCCCAATGTGCGCATTCTGTTGCATCAACTCTAGGTGTATGAACAATGACACTGCCTTCCTTCATCGCCATTTATTTCATTACCTGGTGGCTGTGCCTGTTTCTGGTTTTGCCGTTCGGGGTAAAATCGCAGACCGAACAGGGGGAGGTTGATCCGGGAACGGAGCCGGGGGCGCCCTGGCGGGCGGGGATCGGCAAGAAGATGCTGGCAACGACCCTTCTGGCTTTCATTGTCATGGGACTGGCCATGTGGGGACTTTCCAATCCGCTGCTTCAGGAATACTGGAAATGATCTGAGGCCGGTGGCGATCGGGGGACGAATTTTCATGGAGCGGATCGGGCGCGGTGGCGTCTGCCGAGGGGTCAGAGCCGAGGGGGGCTGAGCTGAAGGGGCTGAGCTGAAGGGGCTGAGCCAAAAAAAACAGGGCCCGAAGACCCTGCAAACCAGTTCCGCGACAATCACCGGATCAGATGTCCTGCATCTGGTTCCGGCGTTCCTCCCAAGACATGTCAGCGACCGGCACGCAAAGTGACTTAATTTCACTTCGATGCCTTGATTGTTATGAAATGTGACTTAGCAAGTTCTGCCGGCTCTGTCACATCAATTTTTTCACGCATCGGTTGCGCGCAGCCGGTATTGTTCCGACATGGAAGGGACGCGTGCGTCCGGCAGAACAGAGTGTCGGGGGCGAGGCGTCAAGTTTTGATTCAATCGGAGGCGGGCTTGCTTTATCATTATTTCAAACATGAGTCGGAGCCAAGAAAACATGCGTTTGACTGATTATTTCCTGCCGGTCCTCAAGGAGGTTCCAAAGGAAGCCGAGATCGTTTCCCACCGCCTGATGTTGCGGGCGGGGATGGTGCGCCAGCAGGCGGCGGGCCTTTATGCGTGGCTTCCCCTTGGCTACAAGGTGCTGCGCAAGATTCAGGCCATCATCGAGGAAGAACAGGCCCGGGCCGGGGCGGTGGAAATGCTGATGCCGACCCTGCAATCGGCGGACCTGTGGCGCGAGAGTGGACGCTATGACGACTATGGCAAGGAAATGCTGCGCATCACTGACCGGCATGACCGGGATCTGCTGTTCGGGCCGACCAACGAGGAAATGATCACCGACATCTTTCGTTCGTTCGTGCATTCCTACAAGCAGCTGCCGCTCAACCTTTATCATATCCAGTGGAAGTTCCGGGACGAGATACGGCCCCGTTTCGGCACCATGCGCAGCCGCGAATTTCTGATGAAGGATGCCTATTCGTTCGATCTGGACAAGGACAGGGCAGAGGAAGCCTACCGGCGCATGTTCGTGGCCTATCTGCGCACCTATTACCGGATGGGGCTGACGGCCATTCCCATGCAGGCGGAAACCGGCCCCATCGGGGGGGATCTGAGCCATGAATTCATCGTGCTGGCGGATACGGGGGAAAGCGGTGTTTTCTGTCACCGGGATTTGCTGGACAAGCCCATTCCGCCGCGGGATACCGACTACAAGGGGGATCTGTCACCGATTGTGAAGGACTGGACGTCCCTTTATGCGGCGACCGAAGACATGATCGACATGGAACGCTTTGAACGCGAGGTGCCGGAAGACAAGCGGATCGCGGCCCGGGGAATTGAAGTGGGGCAGATCTTCTATTTCGGCACCAAATATTCAAAGGTCATGGGCGCTTCGGTCATGGGCCCCGACGGCAAGGAAGCGTTCGTGCATTCGGGCTCCTACGGAATTGGTCTGACCCGGCTGGTGCCGGCGATCATCGAGGCCTGCCATGATGATGATGGCATCGTGTGGCCCGTCAGCGTGGCGCCGTTCGAGGTTGCTTTGCTGAACCTGAAGGTGAGCGACGCGCAATGTTCGTCCGTGTGCGAAGACCTTTATGCAGGATTGCAGAAGGCGGGGCTGGACGTTCTTTATGATGACCGGCAGGATGGGGCGGGGGCCAAGTTTGCCAGTGCCGATCTGATCGGTATTCCCTACCAGCTGGTGGTGGGGCCGCGGGGCGCCAAGGCGGGAGAGGTGGAAATCAAGAACCGCAAGAGCGGGGAGCGGACGACCCTTCCACTGGACAGGGCCATCCAGACCCTGAAAGACTGGATCGAACCGGAACGTCGGGACAGGATTTGACCCAACCAGCTTCTTCAGACGTATCTCTGCCCAGCAAGGGAAAGGGAACGGGCCCGTTTTCCCGCTTCGAATGGCTTGTGGCGGCCCGTTACCTGCGTTCGCGGCGCAAGGACACGTTCATTTCCGTCATTGCCGGGCTGACCCTGACCGGGGTGGCCATCGGGGTGGCAACGCTGATCGTCGTCATGTCGGTGATGAACGGTTTTCGCGACGAACTGCTGACAAAGATTCTGGGCCTGAACGGCCATTTCACCGGTTTCCCCATCGAGTCCGAATTTACCGACTATGAAGACCTGATGGTCCGGATCGAGAATGTGGACGGGGTGGTGACCGCCGTGGCCTTTGCCGAGGGGCAGGCTCTTGCCACCGGCAAGGGCGAATCCGTCGGCGTGCGGGTGCGCGGGATGGATTTTGCCACCATTTCCAAGCTGCCCTTCCTGTCCAAGGCCACCCATTTCGGCGACTGGGACCAGTGGGATCAGAGCAATGGGGTGGCCATCGGCATCCATCTCGCCCAGCAACTGGGGGTGACGGTTGGGGATACGATTACCCTGGTCTCGCCCAATGGTGCCAAGACACCGTTTGGCACCACGCCGCAGATCCGTTCCTATCCGGTCAGCGTCATCTTCAATCTGGGCATGGTCGAGTTTGACAGTTTTTTCCTGTATATGCCACTGCGCAAGGCGCAGAAATATTTCAAGCTGTACGAGGATGTGCTGCGGCCGGGATTCGACAAGCTGCCACTGGATGCAACCGACGAGCAGATCGATGCGGCCTATGAGCGGGTCTGGCGGGCTTCCGCGTTCGAAATCTTCATCAAGGATCCGGACAGGACCGACGAGATGCGTGAACGTATCTATCGGGAGATCGACCGGCCGATGGTGCTCACGGACTGGAAACAGCGCAACGCCACCTTCTTTTCCGCCCTGCAGGTGGAGCGGGTGGTGATGTTTGTCATTCTCTCCATGATCGTGGTGGTGGCCGCTTTCAACATCATTTCTTCGCTGGTGATGCTGGTCAAGGACAAGGCTGCCGACATAGCCATATTGCGCACCATGGGGGCGACCCGTGGTTCCATCATGCGCATCTTCTGCATCATCGGGGTATCGATCGGTTTTCTGGGGACATTGATCGGTGCCATTCTGGGGCTGATACTGGCGGTGAACGCGGAAACCCTGCGTGTGTGGCTGTCCGATCTGTTCGGGATCACGATCTTTCCACCCGAGGTGTTCTTTCTTTCCGCCTTGCCGACAAAGATCGACTTTTTCGAGGTGGCCTTTGTCATTTCCCTGTCCCTGCTGCTGACCTTCCTTGCCAGCCTTTATCCGGCCCTGAGGGCTGCCCGTTACGATCCGGTCGAGGCGCTTCGCTATGAGTGACATGGCCAATCTCGAATTTGATGACGTGCATTATGCCTATGGAGAAGGGGAAGGGGCCCTTCGCATCCTTTCCGGCGCATCGTTGAAGGTAGAGCGGGGGGAACTGGTGGCGTTGGTGGCGCCTTCGGGGGCCGGCAAGTCCACATTGCTGCATCTTGGCGGGCTTCTGGAACGTCCCGGGCGCGGGCGGCTCGTCATATGCGGCGAGCCGACCGAAAGCTTGAGCGACAGGGGCCGCACCCGGATGCGCCGCAGTGCCGTGGGGTTCGTCTATCAGTTTCATCATCTGTTGCCCGAATTCAGTGCGCTTGAAAATGTTGTCATTCCGCAACTGATTGCCGGTGTTGGCCAGCGGGAGGCAAAAAGCCGTGCCTGTGAATTGCTGGATATCCTGGGGGTGGGCAGCCGCCTCGGGCACAAACCCACCGAATTGTCGGGCGGGGAACAGCAGCGCGTGGCCATTGCGCGCGCAGCGGCCAACAATCCCCGCGTCATTCTTGCGGATGAACCGACCGGCAATCTGGACCCGGCCACGTCCGATCTGGTGTTCGAGGCTCTTTTGTCACTCGTCAAATCG
>JALWTJ010000364.1 GCA_027082895.1 Hyphomicrobiales bacterium
AGCCGGTCATTCATGATGATGGCACGGTCAGCGGTTTCGGCCCGCTTTACAATGCCAATGCCTGCGCGGCCTGTCATGTGCGTGATGGGCGGGGGCAGCCGCCGCGGCCGGGTGATGCCACTTCCTTCGTCATGCGCCTGAGCGTGGGAACCCGCGAGGTGGCCGGGTTCCGGCATGTGTTGCCCGATCCGGTTTACGGGTACCAGTTGCAGGATCATGCCATTCAGGGCCTTCCCGCCGAAGGGCGGATCCGTGTCACCTATCGGGAATTTGAAATGGCGCTCACCGACGGGCAGACGGTCCGGTTGCAGCGCCCCGAATATGCATTGGCAGATCCGGCCTATGGCCCGTTTGATGCGGCGTTGAAGCTGGGGCCGCGGGTGGCACCCCCGGTAATCGGGCTTGGTCTGCTTGAACGGATTCCGGTCAGGCGTCTTGAAGCGCTGGCCGATGGGTTCGACCGGGATGGAGATGGCATTTCGGGACGGATCAACTGGTCGCCGGTGGATGCGAACGGTCAGCGGGTACCCAACCGGTTCGGCTGGAAGCTGACCGCCGCCAGCGTGCGTGAGCAGACGGAAATGGCCGCCAACATGGATATGGGCATTTCTTCACCGGGGGCGAACCGCTTTGCGGGGGATTGCACCCGCGCACAATCCGTTTGCATGGACATGGTCCGTTCGGAACATTTTGGCAAGGATGTGGAACTGGACGGCAACGAGATGCGTCTGCTGGCGTTCTATGCGGCCAATCTGGGCGTGCCGCCGCGGCGCAATATCGGGGCACCACAGGTTGTTTCCGGTGAAAGCCTGTTTGCAAGCATCGGGTGTGCGGCCTGTCATGTTCCTACCCATGAACTGGAGGATGGTACGCGGATTGCGCCCTATACCGACCTTTTGCTGCACGATATGGGGCCGGGACTGGCGGATGAAATCGAAGTGGGCGTGGCCAGTGCGTCCGAGTGGCGGACGGCGCCCCTGTGGGGTATCGGTTTGACGCAGCAGGTCAGCGGGCACACGAGGTTCCTGCATGACGGGCGGGCACGCAACCTGATTGAGGCAATCATGTGGCACGATGGGGAGGCGCGCACGTCGCGCCAGTCATTTGCGGGTCTCGTGCGGGCAGAACGGGAGGCGTTGCTGGCTTTTCTGAACTCTCTTTGAGGGCTGGTGCTGGCAGGGCAGGTTGTTGCGTTTTCTTCCTTTTGCCGGGACGTGGGAGTGAAGAGGGGGTGAAAAACTGCCCCTGAAAAAAGCCGCCCCCGGACGGGGCGGCCTAATTTGACGAACGGATCACTGGTGCCGTGCAGGCCGGATGCCCCGCGACAGGGCGTTCACTTCTTGCTGGAGGGAACCTCTCCCTTGTCGACCCGTTTGGAAAAGGCGGTTTCTTCGCCCTTGGCCAGTTTCTTTGCCTGGGAAATCCAGTTTTCGCGCTCGATACGGCCCTTGAAGGAAAGATAATTATCGATCCATTCAACGGTCTTGTCGCTCCACTGGGCGATCTGGTCGAAATGATAGATACCCAGTTCGTTCAGGGTGTTTTCGATCTTGGGGCCGATACCCTTGATGCGCTTGAGATCGTCCTTTTTGCCACCACGGGGGCCGGACAGGGGAATGGGCTTGCCATCCGGTTCGGCCATGGGCGCTTTTGCGGGTTCCGGTTTCGGTTGGGGTTCCGCGACGGCCTTTGCGGGCTGGACGTCTGGCTTGGGTGCTGCTGGCTTGGGTGCTGCTGGCTTGGCAGCAGCGGGTGCGGATGCGGCGGGTTTGGGCGCAGCTGCCGGTTTGGGTTTCTGGGCGACCGGGGCGGGAGCGGGGCGGAAGAAGAGGCAGCGGATGACATACCCCAGGATGGCTCCCACAAGGAATGCCGCGGCAATGATCAGAGCGGTTTCAATGATATGTGCGATGTTCATTTCTCAATCTCCTTGGACGGGCCGCTCAGGAAGCGGCCGTGCAACTTCTCCATCCGACAATGAAACCGATGAGTGCAGCTATCAGGAGGATGAACCAGTAATTCTGGAACAAATAAGTGACAGAATCGACAAACATGAGATTTTCCCTTGTTCCGTGTGATTATTCGGGGATGGACAGGACGATGCGCCGGTTGGCCCGTCGGCCCTCTTCCGTATCATTGGCGGCAATGGGCTGGGATTCCCCATAGCCGACCGATTTCAGGCGGGAGGGATCCACGCCGAACTTGGCAAGGGCGGTGGCCACGGCGTCGGCGCGCTGGATGGACAGGCGCAGGTTGGCGGCAAAGTCGCCCTGGGAATCCGTGTGGCCGGCAATGTCAACCCGGCTGTCCGGGCATTTGTTCAACCAGACGGCGAGGCTGCGCAGGGCATCAAGGGACTCCCGGTCCATGGTGGAACTGGCAGAATCGAAGTTGATGACCACATCCTTGTTGAAAGCATTGAGCACCGTCCGGCAGGCCGCAACCGGTTCGACGGCGGGTGCGGATGCTTGTGCCATGGGCGCTTCGGTGCTTGCCTGTGGTGCTTCCTGAGCGGCTTCATCTGTTTCAGGAGCGGCAGGAGGTTCGGGAGCGGCAGGAGGTTCGGGAGCGGCGGCAACGGCGATGCTCCATTGGTCCGTCGGGGTGCGGGCGGTGATCAGGGCGCCTGTTGCCGCGTCCCGGGCGCTGGCGCTGGCGGGTGTTCCGGCCAGATACCAGCCACCTCCGGCAACACCGGCGCGGCCCGTCTGCAGCTCCTTGAGGGCGGAAATGGCCACCAGGGCATCTTCATAGAAATGATTCGGGGCGCCAAAAGCAATCTGCATCTGGTCAACGGATCCATCCCCGGCCCGGGCATTCAGGGCATTGCGGGTAGCCTCGTCCGGTACATGACCGGAAAGGGTGATCCGGCCATCGGCATCCTTGCGGGCGGTCCAGACATAGGGGACCAGGGGCGTGTCAGATACGGCGACGTGCCACTTTTCGGCCGGAGTGCGGGCGGTGATCAGGGCATTCGTTGCCCCCTCATGGGTCATGCCGGGGGCAGGGGTGCCATTGAGGAACCAGCCATCGGTGGAGAAGCCGGCGCGGCCATGGGCCAGTTCCTTGACGGCGGAAATGGCCACCAGGGCATCTTCATAGAAATGCTCGGGGTGGTTGGGGGCGAGGACCATCAGGTCGGTGACCTTGTCTCCGGCCCGTTCGTTCAGGGCAATGCGCGTTGATTCATTGGGCACGCCTCCCCGAAGGATCACGGTGCCATTGCTGAACTTTTCGGCTGACCAGCGGAAAGCGGGGACCGGGTGCTGGGGCACATCGGCAAGGGCAATGTGCCAGCGCTCCTTGGGGGTCCGGGCCGTGATCAGGTCAAGACTGGCGGCTTCAAGGGCCTGTTTGGTGGCGGGCTGTCCGTTGAGGAACCAGCCGTCGGTGGAGAAACCGGCGCGGCCATGGCTTAGTTCCTTGACGGCGGAAATGGCCACCAGGGCATCTTCATAGAAATGCTCGGGGGCGTTGGTGCCGATGGTCATCAGGTCGGTGACCCTGTCCCCGGCGCGGGCTTTCAGGGCGGCGCGGGTGGCTTCATCGGGTACATCACCATCAAGGATCACGGTGCCATTGCTGAACTTTTCGGCTGACCAGCGGAAAGCGGGGACCGGGTGCTGGGGCACATCGGCAAGGGCAAAGCGCCAGGACGATGCGGCGGTTCCAGCAGCAGACAGGGCTTCGTGGGTGGCATCAAGTGCGGCCCGCGATGCGGGTTGTCCCTCGATGAACCAGGTGTCATCGGAGAAGCCGGCACGACCGGTTTCAAGGTTCTTGAGAGCGGCAATGGCGGCAAGGGAATTGCTCTGGAAATCGGCGGGGGCACCGGCGGCAATCTGCATGTGGTCAATGGCGTTGTCGCCTGCTTCGGCCAGGACGAGGGCGCGATCATTGTCACCGGGTACATAGCCCCTGAGTGTCAGGGAGCCGTCGGCGCGTTTCTGCACCGACCAGAAATAGGGGTCGGCGGTGGCCGGGTCCAGTTGGGCAAAATGGGCGTTAACCCCTTCGGGGACGGAACTGCCCATGGCCTTGAGCGCGGCATAATCCAGTTGCGAG
>JALWTJ010000365.1 GCA_027082895.1 Hyphomicrobiales bacterium
TCACCATGGGGCTGAACTACCGGGTTATAGGGGGCGCCCGTTTCTACGAGCGCCGGGAAATCCGCGATGCCCTGGCCTATCTGCGCATCATCCACCAGAACGCCGACGACCTGGCCTTCGAACGCATCGTCAACGTGCCCAAACGCGGCATCGGCAATGCCACCGTCAAGATCCTGCACGAGGCGGCCCGCGCCCGCAACATCCCCATCATGCAGGCCACCCGGGAACTGGTGGAGACCGACGAGCTCAAGGCCCGCCCCCGCACCATCCTGAGGGGTCTTCTGGCCCAGTTCGACCAGTGGGCCGACCTTTCACACACCCTTGCGCACCACGAACTGGCCCGCACCGTGCTCGATGAAAGCGGCTACACCGCCATGTGGCAGAACGAAAAGAGCGCCGATGCCCCCGGCCGTCTGGAGAACCTGAAGGAACTGGTGCGTGCCATGGAGGATTTCGACAGCCTTGGCGGTTTTCTGGAACATATCGCGCTGGTCATGGATACGGACGCCGCCGACAGCGACGACGCCGTTTCCATCATGACCCTGCACGCGGCAAAGGGGCTGGAATTCACCACCGTGTTCCTGCCCGGCTGGGAAGATGGCCTGTTCCCCTCCCAGCGCTCCCTGGATGAAAACGGCAGGGTCGGGCTGGAAGAAGAACGCCGCCTCGCCTATGTGGGCATCACCCGCGCCCGGGAGCGGGCCCGCATTTCCCTGGCCCAGAACCGGCGGACCCACGGCCTGTGGCAATCCGCCCTTCCCTCGCGCTTTCTGGATGAGCTTCCCCCCGAAGTGGTAGAGGTCACCGACACCGGCTCCTCCTATGGCGGATACAATTATGGCGGACGCAATTCCGCCTCCCGCTTTGATTCATCCGACCCGTTTTCGGGGCAGGGTTTTTCCAGCACCTACGAAACCCCCGGCTGGAAACGGGCCCAGCGCCAGAAAGCCGCGCGCACATCCCCCGGCCCCCGCACCATCGAGGGGGAACTTGTCGCCCGCTCCGACACCGGTAGTGCAAGCTCCCCCTTCTCCATCGGCCAGACCGTGCTCCACCTGAAGTTCGGCGAAGGCACCATTGCTCAGATCGAGGGCAACAAGCTGACCATCGACTTTGCATCGGTGGGGCGCAAAAAGGTGCTGGAAAGTTTCGTAAAAGGGGGGTGATGGGCGTTCCCCGCAAGAGATATGCCCTTATCCCCGTCCCCGCATCATGCCCGCGCCTGCCCCATAAGGGATACGCTCTTGTCCCTGCCCCTCGTCATGCTCGGGCTTGACCCGAGCATCCACAAGCAAAGCGTCCCCCAAGCCAAACAACCACAAGCCAAACAACCCGCGGCCAAGCATCCTTGAATGTTGCGTAGACCCTCGGGTCACGCCCGAGGGGGACGAAGACGGGGGGAAGACGAAAGCAACTGCTGAACATGGCGCATGGTGAAATTACCCATTTTCTCCGCTTGCCGGATCCCCCCCCGCAGCACTACTCTTTGCCGAACAAGCCCCCTTGAACAAACGGAAATTTCGGAACCGGAATGCCCCGCCCCAGAGCCGACATGGAACGCCTCGTGATTGCCCTTGAAACGGGTCTGCTGGACCCCCTGGTGCGCAGCTCCCCCGCCCAGTTGGACAACCTGCTGGCGCCGGATTTCACGGAAATCGGACGGACGGGGAAACTCTATTCCCGCGAGCAGACCATTGCCGGCCTGCTCGAGGAAACAGGAAAGGACATTCCCCCGGTGCGGGCCGAAAATTTCGTAGCGCGCTGGCTGTCCGACAACCTGATCCTTCTGACCTACGATACCCGCCACCCCAGTGCCTGCGATCCCCGCCCCACCCGACGCAGTTCCATCTGGAAGCAGAAGAACCAGAACTGGCAGCTTCTGTTCCACCAGGGCACCCCGATCTGATCAAAGGCATTCCGCCCCGCAAGGGTGGCAGCAGAATGGTATCAGAGCCGGATCAGGAACCGGAATCGTCCGGCGCCGGCATCTCCCCTTCACCGTTTCCGCCATCGCTCGCGCCAGCACCAGCCATGGCCTGACACAGGCGCGGAATGGCATCGAAAGCCGCCGATTGCTGCGCGTTCATTTCAGCGCTGGTGGCCACCGCGAACAGGTTGTTCTGCACCATCTGTTCCGTAGCGCAGGAACAATAGGCCAAACACCGCGCCGTGTCCGCCCCCCGCGTCGGCGTTCCGTCATCCACCGGATTGACGCAATAATTCAGGCAGTTGGACTGGAAAATTTCCGCCTGCACCGCCACGTCCACCTTTCCCGGCTGCAACCAGTTGGCCAGCGGGGTCAGAATACCGAACAGGATGGGCTGGTGCACCATGTAGATGATGAGGCTCCAGCGCCCCGCCTTCTCGAAAAATCGGTACCAGAGCCGTTTCGAGCGCAGCCCAAGAATACGCACGCCCAGCTTCTGGCTCAGCATGATCCGGACAAGGGCAATGCCCAGCAAAACGAAACCTTGCCCCGGAAACAGGGGAACCAGATCCTGCGTATAGGGTTCCACCGTCCAGAAGCCGATCCAGCTCGTCCAGCGTGAATTGAAGAAATCCGAATGAAAGCCGAACGGTGCTGCAATGAAGAAGACCCCCAGCCCGATCACCAGCCACATGGGCGCCCGCACAAAGAACACCCCGATCAGGGAAAAAACGGCCAGCGCGTGCAGAATGCCGAAATAGACATAACCGTCGGGAAACGCGATATAGGTTCCCACGGTTACCAGCAGCGCCGCCCCCAGAAGAATCCCGAAACGCTTCCAGAAAGGGCGCCAGTGAATCCGGTCCCGGTGCGCCAGCACCAGGGAAACACCGGCCAGCAGCAGAAAACTGGCCAGCAGTACCTTGGCAAAGGCCAGCCACAGGGGATCAAAAATCGGATCATGCCGGGTAAACTGGAACAATCGCAGATCCCAGATCAGGTGATAAAGTACCACCCCCAGAATGGCCGCACCGCGCACGAAATCCACCAGCCCGAAACGCTGGCGCCCTTGAGAAGAGGTTTGTGAACTCAATGCACGCAATCCCGACTTGTTGAACCCTCAAGGTGTACCAAGTCCCCCGCGCCAGTCCAGCGCACGAAAGCGCTCCTCCCCGGCAAAATTCCACCCGGGGACGCAAAAATGGTTCACATTTGCGTAAGACGGGCGCGCATGACACCCTGACCTGGCGAGCAATTTGCGTGACCCTCACCACGAAACCCGCCAGCTCCCCTATCTTCATATGACCCGGAACAAGCGGAACAGGAAGTTTCAACTCCCGTCTTGTCAAACTGCCATGTCCTGATATGGAAGAGAAAAATCATGGTTTGTTTCCCGCCCGAACAAACCCATATCGGCCAACAGGGCCCAGCCTTTTCGGAGACTTCCCGCATGCCCCAGTCCCGCGTGAGCGCCCCCCTTACCCGCCAGCAGGCATACAGCCTTGCCGACGCCATCAGCGAGATCGAAGACCTGGCCCTTGCCGTTTCAGCCTATGAGGACGAAAAGGGGGAATGGATGTTTGAAGCCCTGTGCGAAGGAGAACCGGACCTGTCCGCCTTTGATGCCGTCGCCCGGGATGTGCTTGGTGGAAAGGTGGATTTTTCCGCTGACCGAATCGATCCGGACACGGACTGGATCGCCAGATCCCTGCAGGGTTTGCCTCCGGTTGAAGCCGGAGGGTTCTTCATCCATGCCAGCCACAATGCCGACCGGATTCCTGCCCGAACCATCCCCATCCGGATCGAAGCGGCGCAGGCCTTTGGCACCGGCCACCACGAAACCACAATGGGCTGCCTCAGGGCCATCGACGAAATCGTTGACAGGCAACACCCGGAAAACTGCCTGGACGTGGGCACCGGTACCGGCGTTCTTGCCATTGCGCTGGCCAAGCGCCTGCAGCGCCACATAATGGCATCGGACATCGACCCGATAGCCGTTGAAACGACCTTGGACAATGCCCGGCTGAACGGTGTGGAAAAACAGATCACCTGCGTTCAGGCGGCCGGTCTGGATCATGAAACGATCCGCGCCAAAAGCCCCTTCGATCTGATCGTGGCCAACATTCTGGCCGCCCC
>JALWTJ010000366.1 GCA_027082895.1 Hyphomicrobiales bacterium
GGTCGGAGCGATGGGCGTCAAACCCGGCCGAAATGAGCAGAAAGTCAGGGGAAAATTGTTCAAGGGCGGGCAGCAGCCGTTCCGTGTAGGCTTCGCGCATTTCCGCGCCCCCGCTTCCCGCATCAAGGGGGACATTGCAGATGTTTCCGCAGCCCGTTTCCGTGCGTGCACCGGTACCCGGATAAAGGGGCATTTCATGGCTTGAGCCATAAAATACGCTGGGATCATTTTCAAAGATGTCCTGGGTACCATTGCCATGGTGCACGTCGAAATCGATGATGGCGACCCGCTCTGCTCCGTGCATGCGTTGCACCAGCCGCGCCAGTATCGCCACATTGTTGATCAGGCAGAAGCCCATTGACCGTGCGCGTTCCGCGTGGTGGCCGGGGGGGCGAATGGCGCAGAACCCGTTATCGACTTCCCCAAGCGCCACCGCCTCGATGGCCCGCATGCCTGCGCCCAGGGCCGTTGCGACCGCATCAAGGGAACCGGCGGAAATGAACGTATCCCCGTCAATGGGGTTTATCCCCTCCGTGGGGCGTGCCCGTTGCAGCCCCTTGAGCAGGCCGGGATCATGCACCAGCGATGCCAGCGTCAGATCGGCGGGTCGTGCCGTTTCCCGTTTCAGATCGGAAAAGCAGCTTGCCGACAGCGCTTTTTCCAGCGCTGCAAGGCGCTCGGGCCGTTCCGGATGGCCGGGGGGCACCTGGTGGGCTGACGGGTTGTCCTGGGTAATCAGCAGGGTAGACATGAATGTGCGCGCATGGGGTCTGAAGACCTTTCCTGCTTTGTCCTTCCTGCATGGCAAAAAAAGGGCTGGGAACGAATTTCTTGACCTGTGGACGCCCGCTTGTCAAACGATGCCCATGGCAAAAACCCAAAAAAACCGCCAGCGTGCCCCCCGGCCCGTCAAAGATGCACAAGACGGCCCCCCCGGGGAAACGGGGGATGTTCCCTCTGCCGAACTGGACCGGGCCGCCGCCCTGCTGCAGGCGGGCGGGGTTGTCGCCTTTCCCACGGATACGGTTTTCGGGCTGGGCGTGCGGGCGGATGAGGACGCCGCCGCAAAGGCCCTGTTTGCCCTCAAGTCCCGGCCCAGGCATTTGCCATTCAGCGTGTTGTGCGCCGACATGGACATGGTCAGCGCCCTTGTCCGTATCAATGAAACCGCCCGCAGACTTGCCCGTCTGTGGCCCGGGGCGCTGACCCTTGTTCTGCCGCTGCGCGCCGGTGCTCCCATCTCCGCCATTGCCAATGCGGGCCTCTCTTCCCTTGGCGTGCGTATTCCGGCCCACCCTGCCGTGCGTGAACTGATCGCCCGCACCGGGGTACCCCTTGCCACCAGTTCGGCCAACCGGAGCGGTCAGCCGACCATTATGGACGCAGCAGCGCTTGTGCGCACCTTCGGCGGTGATCTGTTCCTGCTTGAGGGGGGACCCCCGCCCGGCGGCACGGCATCCACGATTATTGACGTGACCGGCCCGCAGGCGCGCCTGCTGCGCGCGGGCAGCCTTTCGCAGGCGGACATCACCGCCCGCACCGGTGTTCCGGTTGTCACCGCCTGAGGGGCGGCACAACCGGCATTTCAACGGTGGGATTTTTACCTATTCCGGCTTGTAGGGTTTCTGCTCGCGCCAGAAACGCATCAGGCTCTCCAGGTCCGGGTCGCCCCCCTTGGGCAACACGATGCGCAGGCTGACCAGCAGGTCGCCGTCTCCGTGGAGTCCCTTGCCCTTCAGACGCATGGCCTTGTTGGTATTGACCCCCGGCGGTATGGTCAGCTCCACGGTTCCCGTCAGGGTGGGAACCCGTATCTTGCCTCCCAGCACGGCGTCATAAAGGGTGATGGGCACATCGACCCGAAGGTCCTTACCATCGCGGCGGAATTTCTTGTGCCGCTTGAACTTGACCGTCAGCACAGCGTCCCCCGGAGGGCCGCCGACCGGGGAGGGTTGCCCCTGTCCGGCAACACGGATCTGCTGACCCTCCTCTACCTTCTTGGGCAGTTTCACGCTGATGGTGCGCCCATTGGTCAGTTTCAGGTTGACCGTAGCCCCCTTGTGGGCCTGCTCCAGTGTCACCAGTATCGGCGCCACGAAGTCCTTGCCCTTGGCCGCGGCTCCGTGAGGGGTTCCCCCGCCAAACGGATCCCAGCCCGCGCCCCCGGCCTGCCGGGTGCGCCGGGCGCCGCCCATGCCTGCACCCATGCCACCCATGAATTCCTTCAGGATGTCTTCGGGGTTGATGCTGCCGGTACGGGCGCCACCCTGGGCACCGCGCATGCCCGAAAAGTCGAACCCGCTCATTTTCGGGTTGCCCGCGGCATCGATTTCGCCCCGGTCATACTGGGCCCGCTTTTCCTTGTTGGACAGCAGTTCGTAGGCCGAATTGATTTCGGCGAACTTGGCCTGCGCCTTGGGGTCACCCTGGTTCTGGTCCGGGTGATAGGCCTTTGCCAGCTTGCGGAACGCGGATTTTATTTCCTTGTCCGTCGCGGATTTCTTGATCTTCAGTACTTTATACGGATCTGTCATTTCTCTACCATTCCAGCCATGTGGATTTTCGGAACTGTCTGGCTGTTGCCGCCTATATGGAGAGCGGTTGGCCCAATGTCCAGCATTGGCGCCAATCCGTTGCCTGAACGGCTGAAATCAGCATAAGTTGCACCTGAAGGTTCCGGGTACCAATCTGGGAATCCCCGTCTGTTCGATCAATAAAGGAAAGTGGCCGCCATGACCAGCAAAGTCGACAACAAGCATGCTGAGTCCGTCCCTGCGATTTTTGATGATGCGGTGGCGCAAAAGCCCGACCCGTTCGACCTGTTCGGCCAGTGGCTGGCGGCGGCCGGGGAGACGGAAGTCAATGACCCCAACGCCATGGCCCTGGCCACCGTTGATGCGCAAGGCCTGCCTGACTGCCGGATCATGCTGCTGAACGGCTGGGACAGGGACGGGTTCGTCTTTTATACCAACACCCGCTCGGCAAAAGGGCAGGAACTGGCCGCCCATCCGGTTGCAGCTTTGCTGTTTCACTGGAAATCGGTGCGCCGGCAGATTCGCATGCGGGGCGCCGTGGAACAGGTTTCCGATGCGCAGGCGGACGCCTATTTTGCCACCCGCCCCCGCGGCTCGCGCATTGGCGCCCATGCGTCCCGTCAATCCAGCCCCCTGGAGTCCCGCCAGCAACTGATCGACCGGGTTCAGGAACTGACCGCCGGGTTCGAGGGCGGGGAGGTCCTCCGGCCCGCCCACTGGACGGGCTTCCGGCTGGTGCCGGTCCAGATGGAATTCTGGCAGGACGGGAAATATCGCCTGCATGACCGGGTACGCTATACCCGAACGGATGCACAAGGCTCCTGGACGGCCCAGCGGCTGAACCCGTAACCGGCGGCAGGCAATGCGGCGGAACGCACCCGAAACCATGTCTTCTTCGTCAGATGATGTTCTGACGGGTGATGTTCTTGCCGGACGGTTCACGGGCGGGCGCTGGCCCATGTTGCGCCTGCTGCTTGGCAGCTACCTTTTGTTGCTGCCCACCCTGGGCATGTACCGGTTCTGGCTGTTGACCCGCAAACGCCACTTCTACTGGTCCAACACCATTTTGGGAGCGGATGCGCTCGAATATACCGGCTCGGCCCTGCAATTGCTGTTCGGCTTCCTGATGGCCCTTCTCGTGTTCATTCCCCTTTATGTATTCTTCTTCTACCTTTCGACCCGCGACCGGGACGTGGCCCTTGCCGGATATGCCCTTGCTGCCCTGTTCCTGTTTTTCCTGTCCGGTTATGCCGCCTATCGGGTGCGCCGGTTTCTGCTCACCAGAACCCTGTGGCGCGGCATCCGCTTTTCCCAAGGGGGCAGCGCCTTTGCCTATGCCGTGCGCCGCCTGATCCTGATTGCGCTGAGCCTTGTTACCCTTGGCTTGACCTATCCCTTTCAGGTGCTTTTTCTGTGGCGCTACCGCTATGCCAACACATGGTACGGGGACCGGAAATGTACGTTTGACGGCCGCTGGCGCGACATTGGCCCCGTTTTCCATTTCCACCAGTTTGC
>JALWTJ010000367.1 GCA_027082895.1 Hyphomicrobiales bacterium
GGGGTGCGGGCGGCCCGGCAGATCGAAGATGTCATCATTGCGGAAGGGCCGGACAGTGTCGGGGCGATCATTCTTGAAACGATCACGGCGGGGGGCGGTGTCATAACGCCGCCTGAAGGTTATTGGGAAACGGTGCAGGATATCTGCCGACGGCACCAGATACTGCTGATTATCGACGAGGTGGTGTGCGGACTGGGGCGTACCGGCACATGGTTCGGCTATCAGCATTATGGCATCAAGCCGGATATCGTGACCATGGCCAAGGGCGTGGCGTCCGGCTATGCGGCCATTTCCTGCACCGTGACAACAGAAGATGTGTTCGACCAGTTCAAGACGGACCCGGACGATCCCATGAGCATGTTCCGGGACATTTCCACCTTTGGCGGCTGCAATTCCGGCCCGGCAGCAGCGCTGGCCAACCTTCGCATCATCGAAAAGGAAAGCCTGCTGGAAAATGCCACGAAAATGGGCGCCTACCTGATGGAGCGCCTGAACGGGTTGCAGGAAAAGCACCCGATCATCGGCGATGTCCGCGGCAAGGGCCTGTTCTGCGGCATGGAACTGGTCACGGACCGGACAACGAAAGAACCGGTTGATGAAAAACTCACCCAGTCCATCGTTGCCGATTGCCTGCAACAGGGGGTGATCATCGGAGCGACCAATCGCAGCTTTGACGGCTTCAACAACACCCTTTGCCTCAGCCCGGCCCTGATCTGCACCAAAGCCGATCTGGACGAAATCGTAACAGCCATTGATGGGGCGCTCAGCCGGGCGGCTGCCTGAACCGTCGCCACGCCCTCGCACGAAAAAAGGGAGCGCCGGATGGCGCTCCCTCCAATGGCAACAATACTGACGGACGATCAGCGCTTGGAGAACTGGAACGAACGGCGGGCCTTTGCCTTGCCGTACTTCTTGCGTTCCACAACGCGGCTGTCCCGGGTCAGGAAACCGCCCTTTTTCAACACCGGGCGCAAGGCCGGTTCGAAATGGGTCAGGGCCTTGGAAAGGCCATGGCGCACGGCACCGGCCTGACCGGACAGGCCACCACCGGAGACATTGGCCACGATATCGTACTGGTCGGTCCGTTCGGCGGCAACGAGAGGCTGCAACAAGACAAGGCGCAGCACCGGACGCGCGAAATATTTTTCGAATTCGCGTCCGTTGATGGTGATGCGACCGGAGCCGGGCTTGATCCAGACGCGGGCCACCGCGTCCTTGCGCTTGCCGGTGGCATAGGCACGCCCCTGCGCGTCCAGCTTCTGAACGTAAACCGGGGCTTCGGGTGCGCTGACTTCCGCAACGTCACCAAGTTCCTCCAGGGAATTGATTGTCTGTTCTTCGCTCATGGTCAACCAGCTTTCACATTTTTGGAATTGAGCGCGCGCACATCAAGGGTGACGGGCTTCTGGGCTTCGTGGGGGTGTTCCGCCCCGGCATAGATACGCAGGTTCTTCAACTGCGCGCGGGTCAGGGGTCCGCCGGGCATCATGCGGCGCACGGCATTTTCCAGCAACCGCTCGGGAAAACGTCCCTCGATGATCTGGCGCGACGTCAGATTCTTGATACCGCCGGGATAGCCGGTGTGCCAATGGAACTTGCGCTGGTCCAGCTTCTTGCCGGTCAGAACGACCTTGGCCGCATTGATGACAATGATATTGTCGCCGCAATCCACATGGGGTGTGAAGATTGGCAGGTGCTTGCCGCGCAGGCGGGAAGCGATGAGCGCGGCGAGGCGCCCTACAACCAGCCCGCTGGCATCGATCAGAACCCATTTCTTTTCGATCTCGCTGGCTTTCGCCGAGAAGGTTTTCATGTTCTTTTTCCTGTCTGGTGGGAACGGTGCCGATGCAGGCGTTCCACGTCAGCCCCTCGCGGGCCGTTCACGTTCGGCGCGTGTTATTCCGCCGGCCGCTTCAGGTCAAGAACTATTTTTTTCCTGATATTTTTCAACACATTACATATGCGGTATCATATTACCGCCTGAGGTCGGCCAGGGACGCAACCAGGGTTCCGAACAGGAGGAGGGCCATGGACTGGTGGGCGACGGCCAGGGGGATGGGCACCACGAGCACCAGGGTCAGGATTCCCAGCATGATCTGGGCAAGCACCAAAAGGAAAATGGTTTTCATCCACTGGTTCTGGCGCGAATCGTCCGAGGTCAGGGAAAGAATCAGACCGAAAAGGGCGACGACGCCCACCAGATAGGCGAAAACGCGATGATCGAACTGAACCGTCAAAAGGTTTTCAAACAGGTTGCGCCAGACCGGTTGCAGGTCACCAAGCCCATCGGGAATCCACTTGCCTTCCATCAGGGGCCAGGTGTTGAAACCGAACCCGGCGTCCAACCCGGCAACAAAGGCTCCAAGGATGATCTGGATGAACACCATTGCCAGAAGCAGCCACATGAGCTTGCGCAGGGGTGTCAGGGGGCGCGGGGCGCGCCGGTCCAGAGAATCCGCACCAAGGCGCATCGCAACCCAGATGATGGCGGCATACAGCAGGCTGGCCGCTCCCAGATGAGCCGCAAGGCGGTACTGGGAGACGTCAACCCGTTCGCTCAGGCCGGAGGAAACCATCCACCAGCCCAGAAACCCCTGAAATCCCCCCAGCACGAACAGGGCGGCAAGGGAGGGAGCAAGGCGCCAGGACAGGCGGCGCTGAAACAGGAAGACAAGAAAGGGGACCGCGAACAGGAAGCCGATCATGCGGCCGAAGAAGCGATGGGACCATTCCCACCAGAAGATTGACTTGAAATCTTCAACCGACATCCAGGAATTCTGCCGGGTAAATTCCGGAATCTGCTTGTAGGCATCATATTCGGCCTGCCAGTCGGCGTCGGTCAGGGGGGGGATGATGCCGCTTATGGGTTTCCATGAGGTGATGGAAAGCCCGGAATCCGTCAACCGGGTAATGCCACCGATGGCAACCATGACCAGGATGGCGGCAGCCAGTACAAACAGCCAGATGCGCACGGGCGCCAGCCGGTCCGGGCCGGGGGCATCAAGGGAATCGATGGCGGATTGAACAGAAAGGGTCAATTTGATTTCACCCCGACATTTTTGATGTGAAAGCTGATGTGAACTGGTAATGGGTAACCGTGCCAAATGCAATTGCCCCTGCCGGGCAATCGTGCGCAAAGCTCCGCCCCGCCCCGTTGCGGGCGGCCATTACATACAGGGAAACGGTCATGACCCAAAGACAAAGAAAATTTGCCGGAACCTGGATCATTCTGGCACTGCTGATTGCCTATCCTGTGCTTGTGGCGTCCCTTTATTCCCAATGGCTGAGCTGGCTTCCCAACTGGGCAAATCTGATATTTTTCATCATTGCAGGCCTCGTATGGGCCTTCCCGGCGGGCATGGTCATCAAGTGGATGGCCCGGCCCGACGAAAAGGAAGGCTGACGCCTTTTGCTTTGTGGAAGCGTGTCGCGCGAATACACCTGCAGGACAGGGTGGGCTTTCGTCCGGCTACGGTTCAGCCTTTCGCCAGCAATGAAAAGATAGCTCCGGTGCTGAACACATCCATGTAGCGCTTTTTCTGGAACAGGCCGTTCAGGGAAATACGCGGCAGGGACATCAAACTGTCGGTATGGTGATGATAGATGGCGCCGGGCAAGGTGGTAACGGCGGAGGAAAAGCCCAATTCCCGTGCCATGTCATATTCACGTGGTCCGGCGGAAACGGTGGCCCCGATGGGATAGGAAAGATGTTGGGGGGTGATGCCGTACTGGCTGTTGATGACCTGCCGGCTCTGGTCCATTTCCTGCCGGGCATGATCGGCTTCCAGCTTGGCCAGTTCGAAATGGTGGACCGTGTGGGCGCCGATGGTGCAGAGGTCCTCATCAACAAATGTCCTGAGTTCCTTCCAGTCCATGATCAGATCACGGCAATGGGCATCCATGTCCAGCCCGTAGCCGCGGGCAAAGTCACGAATGAAGGTTACCCGATCCGCCTCGGGCATCTTGCGCATGCGCCAATAGAGCAGGTCATAGGCCGCCTGCTTTCCGGACAGGGTACGGGTATCGTGATAG
>JALWTJ010000368.1 GCA_027082895.1 Hyphomicrobiales bacterium
GCCCCCCCCCCCCGTAGTCTTGCGCGGTGACTTTAATTTCGGGAGGAGAAATTCATGAGCAAGAGATGCAGTCGACTCGTTGATGCGGGTCGTCGCCAGTTCCTGCGTGGCGGAGCGGTCGCCGCGGCGGGGGCAGCTGCCAGTACGGTGACCGGCGGGGCAGCGCAGGCCGCTCCGGCCAATGCGCAGGTAGACTATCCCTCGGGCAAGCTGGCAAATGTCGCCGATCTGGTGGTGAACGAGCCGGTGGACATCGATTACCCGGATGCTGACAGCCCGGGTGTGCTGATCAAGCTGGGGCAGGCCGTTGAAGGCGGTGTTGGACCGGATGGGGACATCGTTGCCTATTCGGTGCTGTGTCCGCACAAGGGCTATTACATGTCCTATAATGGCGACGACCGGACGCTGAACTGTCCCGGCCATTTTTCGCGCTTCGACGTGGAGGCCGGCGGACAGCAGGTCTGGGGGCATGCGACCCAGAATGTGCCGCAATTCACCCTGCGGGTAGATGACAATGGCGACATCTTCGCCGAGGGCGCCAGCGACCTGATTTTCGGTCGTCCGTCGAACGTATTGTAGGGGAGGGGAAGACAGATGGCTTACAAAAGACAAATCGACCGCCTGCCGATTCCGCCAAAGGATGCCAAGGTTCACAATGTGACCTGCCATTACTGCATCGTTGGCTGCGGTTACAAGGCATATACCTGGCCGCGCAACAAGCAGGGCACCCTGACCGACAACGCCTTTGGCATCGACCTGGGGCAGCAGCAGGGCGCCGATGGCACCTGGGTTGCACCGGCCATGTACAATGTGGTGCAGCAGGATGGCGAGGACGTGCATCTGGCCGTGGTGCCGGATACCGAATGCGTGGTGAACTCCGGTCTGGTATCGATTCGCGGCGGTCGCATGGCGGAGAACCGTCCCTCCAAGGTGACCGGCACCCAGCAGCAGCGTCTCGGTGATCCGCTGGTCTGGCGCAATGGCGTCTGGCAGCCCACAAGCTGGGAGGATGCGCTGGATCTGGTGGCCCGTGTCACGGCACGCATCGTCACTCAAGGGTCCGAGGATGACCTGGTTGTTTCCATGTTCGACCATGGCGGTTCGGCCGGTGGCTATGAAAATACCTGGGGCACCGGAAAGCTCTATTTCGAGAGCATGAAGGTCAAGAATGCGCGGATTCACAACCGCCCGGCCTACAATTCGGAAGTGCACTCGACCCGTGACATGGGTGTTGGCGAGTTGAACAACAGCTATTCCGACTATGAAGTGACGGATACGATCTTCATGGTGGGTGCCAACTCGATGGAAACGCAGACCAACCTGTTCCTGAACCACATGCGCAAGGGACTGGAAAACGGTGCACGTTTCGTTTCGGTGGACCCGCGGCGCACGCTGACGATCCACACGGCCGAGGAAATCGCCGGCAAGGACAATGTGCTGCATCTGGCGATCAACGAAGGTACCGACATGGCGCTGTTCAACGCCATTCTGACCCATATCGTGGATCAGGGCTGGACCGATGATGAATTCATCAAGGCGTCCACGTTCCAGAATGGCGAAGCGGTTGGTGCCGACAGTGCGCATCCGGCCGGTCTTGGCAGCCTCGAATATGCGATGGAAACCTGCCGCACCTCGGCAGCTGAAGCCGCAGAAATCTGTGGCGTAGCAGAAGCCGACATCATCAAGGCCGCCGAATGGATTGCCAAGCCCAAGGAGGACGGATCGCGTCGCAAGTGCGCCACGGCTTATGAAAAGGGCATCATCTGGGGCAATGACAACTACCGTACCATCGGTGCGCTGGTGAATATCGCTCTGGCAACCGGCAATATCGGTCGCGAAGGTGGCGGTTGCTGCCGGATGGGTGGTCACCAGGAGGGCTATTATCGCCCCTCCGACGCTCATGTGGGGCGTCCGGCGACCTATATCGATCAGTTGCTGATCTCGGGTGGTGGCAAGGTTCACCATGTCTGGGCTTGCGACCATTACAAGACCACGCTCAATGCCGCCGAGTTCAAACGCGAGCACCGGCGCCGGTCGAACATGGTCAAGGATGCCATGGACGCGGCTGCCACCGGTACCCGTGAACAGCAGGTCGAGGCTATCGTTGCCGCGGTCAATGCAGGCGGTCTGTTCGTGGTGGACGTGGACATCATCCACAGCCAGATTGGTCAGAATGCCCATGTGATCCTGCCGGCTGCCGAAAGCAACGAGATGAACCTCACCTCGATGAACGGCGAACGCCGTCTGCGGCTCAGTGAAAAGTACATGGATCCGCCGGGCACCGCCAAGCCCGACTGCCTGATCGCCGCTGGCATTGCCCAGAACATGGAGCGCGTGCTGCGTGAAATGGGCCATGATTCCTATGCTGACCAGTTCAAGGGTTATGACTGGGAGACGGAGGAAGATGCCTTCATGGACGGTTACCATCAGGGCAACCCGGATGTGACCTATGACCGCCTGCGTGCCATGGGCAACAACGGGGTGCAGGAGCCGGTTCAGGGCTATGAAAACGGCAAGCTGATCGGCGTCGAGCGGCTCTATGCGGACGGCAAGTTCGACCGCCATGGGCGCGACGACAAGAAGGCACTGTTCTGTGCTGCCGGATGGCGTGGCTGGCAGGCCCCGGGCAAGGCCCAAGAGCAGGCGAACCACAAGTTCTGGATCAACAATGTCCGGGCCAACATCTTCTGGCAGAACCAGTTCCTGGATCAGGACAATGACTTCATCCAGGATCGTTTCCCCTATCCGTTCATCGAGATGAACCCGGACGACATGGCTGAACTGGCCCTGAACCCCGGCGATCTCATCGAGATCCATAACGAAAACGGGGCGACGCAGGGAATGGCCTATCCCACCGACAGCGCAAAACGCGGTCAGGTGGCGATGGTGTTCGGCTCACCCGCTGGTTCTCAGGGCAACGTGGTGAACCCCGGTGTGAACGAGCTGGTCCTGCCGGACTACAAGCACACCTGGGGCAATATCCGCAAGCTGGCGGATGCCACCCCGCAGGCCAAGGCCGTATCCTTCAAGTCCAAGGAATATGCCGGCTGACGGTTGGCTGACAGGCAGTTTTTTCGAACAGGCAGGCGGGCAGCTTTGAAGCTGCCCGTTTGCATTTGTGACGGGGGTCTTGTGTGGCAGGGCGTAAAGGTCAGCTGGCGGGGGACGGAACCGACCCCTGGGGTTTTCGCGACATGCGGGTACCGGTTGGGCCTGTTCCTTGTCAGCGGTGCATCATCAGCAGCAGCTTTGCCCGCTTTTTGTCGTGCTGCAACCACAGGATTCACCCTCGCTGGCCGACGTCGGAGCGGTGTCGGCGGCAGTTTCGGGCGCCTTGGCTGCCGCTGCCTTGTCGAAGGCGAAATCGAGCTTTTCGGCTGCTTCGTCGCGGATGTGCCGGGCAATTTCTATGACGGCAGCAATCTGATGTTCGGGAACGCCCGCATGGCGCAGGCGGTCCAGCTGGCACTGGCCCATGGCGGGGTGGTTGGCGGCAATGCCCGAAGCCAGTGACACCATGGCCACGATATTCCCGTGAAGTTGGGGTTGGTCTGTCATTTGTCTTTCCTTGTTCGCAGGTATTGTGTTTGCAGGGAGCGCTGGCGGTGGGCCGTTCCCTTCGGATGTGTTGTTTGCAGGGTACGCACATTTGCTGCCGGTGCCCGCGGCAGGTGCATTCAGTCTGACGCGCAGGAATGTATGGGGACATATCAAGGACGTGAATTTGCGTCCCCGTGGGATGTGGTGTCAGGCGCAAATGCCCTGTCTGCATCCCCCTGTCCGGCTGCACCGACAGCCCGGAATGATCATTTCAGATTCCGGGTCGGGCAAGGGCAAGAGCGGGTTGATGCGGGCCGTTTTGCCCTTACCGTCGGCGAGAGATTACGCTCATGCCAACCATTCATCGATCTGTGCCGGGGTGGGCATTCCGCCTGCGTGCACCAAAACTTCGTCGATTACCACACCGGGGGTGGACATGACGCCATAGCCCATGATTTCCCCCATATCGGTGACCTTTTCGAT
>JALWTJ010000369.1 GCA_027082895.1 Hyphomicrobiales bacterium
AAGGCCCAGTAGCAGAAGACCCAGTGACAGGGGATGCGGAGGGCGGGGCCAGGTTGCCGGACGCTGGCCCGGAAGCGCTGCTCCCGTCGCTTTCGTTCTTCAGGCGCGACACCAGTTCATCCGGGGTCGGCAGATCAGCGGCATGACTGATGCGCACCAGCAGCATTTCCAGGGACTGCATGGCATTGGGGGCAGCGGCCACTTCCTTTAGTCCCGCCAGCAGCATCTGCCAGGTACGGGTCAGGCTGCGAATGGACAGCCGCGCTGCCAGTTCTGCCCCCCGCTGGCGTTCATGGGGGGTCAGAGAGGGATCATCTGCGGTTTCGGGAACCAGGCGGAAGCGGGTCAGCAGATGGGTCAGGCGGGACAGGTCCGCCACCAGCGCTTCGGGGTCCGTTCCCGCGTCGTAAAGGGAGCGCGCCAGGTCAAGGGCCTGCACGATAGCGCCCCCCATCAGGGCCTCGAACAGATCAAGGATGCGCGCGGAATCGGCAAGGCCGAGCATGGCCTGCACGGAAGCGATGCGCACCGCTCCGTCCCCGTGGGAAATGGCCTGATCGGCAAGGGACAGGCAGTCGCGCACCGACCCTTCCCCTGCCCGCACGATCAGGGACAGGGCGTCGGCCTCCGCCTCTATCCCTTCCCGGTGCAGAAGATCCTGCAGATAGGCCAGCATGGTGGCATGGGGAATGCGGCGCAGGTCGAACCGCTGGCAACGGGAAAGTACCGTCACCGGCACCTTGCGAATTTCGGTGGTGGCAAAGATGAACTTGACGTATGGGGGCGGCTCTTCAAGGGTCTTGAGCAGACCGTTGAAGGCCTGCCGGGAGAGCATGTGCACCTCGTCGATGATATAGACCTTGAAGGGTGCGGATGCGGGGGCATATTTCACCGAATCGATGATCTCGCGAATATCGTCAATTCCGGTATTGGAGGCCGCATCCATCTCGATCACGTCCACATGGCGCCCCTCGATGATGGCCTGGCAATGCCTGCCGGGCCGGGACAGATCCAGGGTGGGGTGACGGCCGGTCTCATCCTCGTAGTTGAAAGCCCGGGCCAGGATGCGCGCGGTGGTGGTTTTGCCCACGCCGCGCACGCCGGTCAGCATGAAGGCATGGTGCACCCGGTTGGCGCGAAATGCGTTGGCAAGGGTCTGGACCATGGCCTCCTGGCCGATCAGCCCGTCAAAGTCCCGGGGCCGGTATTTTCGCGCCAGTACGAGATAGGGGCTGTCCGTTGCGGAACCGCTCTTGCTGCCTCCTGTGGAGACGGCGCCGGAATCTGCCGGAGATGGGGAATCGTTCGCTGTCATGGTTTCAGCTTAGAAGCGAAGCGGAAGACTGACAACGACCCATTTCAAAACTCGTTGGGGCTGCTTCCTTCCGGACCTGACCCGGTTGGCGAGGGAAATGTCCGCGCCAGCCTTCCTGAAAAGAGTATTTGGGGGAAAGAGCGCCTGAAAGCAAGGGGGAACCGGCATTGCCGCAACAAATCAATGGCATTTTATCATGCCCTGCCCTACTTTTCCCGCATCGGTACACATTTTTCGTGTGGAGGCAGGAAACATGTTTTTTCCCCAGACCCCGGTTCAGATCATCGAGTTTGCTGCCATGATCGGCCTGTTCGTTCTCGGGCTTTCCCAGGCGGTGCGGCCGGGCATGTGGATGAAATATTACGATTCCCTGCAGGAAAGAGGGGAAAGGGGAATTGTCACCGCGGCCGGAGGGATGAACCTGTGGCTGGGTATTGGCATTGTCAGCATGCACCAGGTGTGGAGCGGCGCGGGCCTGTTTCTGACCATTTACGGCTGGGCATTGCTGGCAAAAAGCGCCGTCACCCTGATCGTGCCGCACATCGGCGGGTTCGGGCCGGGCTGGGTCCGGTTCGAAAAGAAGCGCAATTATGTGGCGAGCGGCCTGATGCAGATTGCCATTTCATTGACGGCAGCGGCGGCCCTTTACCTTTGAGAGAACCTCAGGTGTCTTTCGGCGCCGCGGCGGGATAAACACCCAATATCCGGAAATAATCGGTGAAGAAGCCCAGTTCCTCGAAGGCCAGCCGGACATTTTCATCTTCCGGATGCCCGACAATATCCGCGTAGAACTGGGTGGCGGTAAAGGAACCGCCGATCATGTAGCTTTCCAGCTTGAGCATGTTGACCGAATTGGTGGCAAATCCGCCCATGGCCTTGTAAAGGGCCGCAGGCACGTTGCGCACCCGGAACACGAAGGTGGTCTTGATCCGGTCTCCATCCGGGGCCGGCATCCGGCTTTCCCGGGCCATGACCAGAAAGCGGGTGGTGTTGTGGGCAGCATCCTCGATGTTGGAAGCCAGAATGTTCAGCCCGTAGATCTCCCCCGCAATGGCCGAGGCAATGGCCGCGCGGCTGGGGTCGCCGCGTTCGGCAACCTCACGGGCGGAGCCGGCCGTATCCACGGAGTTGATAGTTTCAAATCCGTGCTCGCGAATGAAGTTGCGGCACTGGCCCAGGGCCACGGACAGGCTCTGCACGGAACGGACATCGCCGATCTGCGCCCCGGGCACGCCCAGCAGGTTCATGCGGATGGGCAGGAAATATTCGGCGATGATGTTCAGGCCGCTTTCGGGCAGAATGTGGTGGATGTCGGAAATCCGCCCGTAAAGGGTGTTTTCGACCGGGACCACCGCGAAATCGGCATCCCCGTCCTGCACGGCGGCAATGGTCTGCTCGAACGTCACGCAGGGCACGGGCTGGTCGGCGGGATAAAGGGCCAGGGCAGCGGCATGGCTGAAGGCCCCCAACTCCCCCTGAAAGGCAATCTTGCGGCTCATGGACACTCCTTGATGCTCCCCCCGGATGTTTTCCCGGATATCTTGCTGACGGGACACCGGCAAGCTTATTCAACCACCGGGCGCGCCGAGTCAACCGAACCGAACCGCCACCCCCTCAAACCGGAAAAGGAAACGGGCGCAAGACGCGTTGCCCGACAGGGGGTGCAGACGGCGGTCCCATTGTCGCACTGGGAATAATCCCGGTTGCACATGGACGTTGATGCTTATATCTTGCGCCACGAATTGTGGGACGAAGAATCAGTTTCTTTGACATCTGTTAGCGTATCACTGCCACCGTGGGAACGGGACAACAGGCACGGAGAACCCGAATGAACTCTTATGACTTTAACAAAATAATCGGCGCCATTCTTGGAACGCTGCTTCTGGTGATGGGAATCGGTTTTCTGGCCGAGGCCATCTACAAGCCCATCGAGGGGCGTGGCGTGGGCTATGCGCTGCCCGGGGGCGCAAGTGAGGGCGAGGGCGCCAAGCAGGATACGACGGAAGTCGCCGCGGTGCCCCTGTCCCAGCTGCTGGCCAATGCTTCAGCGGAAGAAGGGGCCAAGGTATCGCGCAAGTGCCAGTCCTGCCACAATTTCGGTGAAGGGGAAGGCAACAAGATCGGCCCCGAACTTTATGGTGTCGTGGGGCGCCCGATCGCCTCGAAGGCCGATTTCTCCTATTCGGATGTTCTTCAGGGCAAGGGGGAAGCGGGGGACAAATGGACCTATGAAATGCTTGATGCCTTCCTGACGTCGCCCAAGACCTTCGCACCGGGCACCAAGATGGGTTTCGCCGGCCTGCGCAAGGAACAGGACCGGGCAAATATCCTGGCCTATCTGCAGACCCTGTCATCGGATCCCGTTCCCTTCCCGGCCGATGAAGCGGCACCTGCTGCCGATGCGGCGCCTGCCGCTGAGCCTGCCCCGGCTGCCGATACAACGGCAGAAGCTGCCCCGGCCGCCAATGATGCGGCCCCTGCCGCTGACGCGGCCCCTGCCGCTGAACCGGCTCCGGCAACGGATACGGCTCCCGCTGCGGACACCGCTCCGGCTGCCAGCGACGAAGCGACGGCGCCGGCTGCCAATGCCGATACGGCAGCGCCTGCGGCAGATGCGGCTCCGGCAGCGGATGCGGGCACTTCGGAACTGGCGGCCCTTCTGGCAACCGGCGACCTGAGCAAGGGCGAGCGGGT
>JALWTJ010000370.1 GCA_027082895.1 Hyphomicrobiales bacterium
ATAGAACCGCCAACACCGATTTCGTTGCCGGAGGTTGCTTCGCCGGAAACAGCCAGGGTGAACATGTCAAAGGTTGCCTTGGCGGTACCCAGAACGTTCCAGAAGCTGGAACTGTCCGCAGCAAGGGCCACACCGAAGGAGAACATGTCCACATCGGCGGTCAGACCGGCATGGATGGCCCAGTTTTCGATGGTGCCGTCAAGTACGCCACCGGCCAGAACCGTTGCGTGGGCGGAAACGCCATTGCCGGAATAGGCCAGAACGCCAACGGCGGTGCCTGCCTGCGCGGCATTGATATCGTTCAGGTTTTCCAGACCGGCACCAACGGACATGCCGTTGCCCAGATCGGAGGTGACCTGAATGACGTGACCACCGGTGGGCAGGGTCACCTTGTAACCGACACCCGCGTCAACATCGGAGGAGTTGAACAGGCCGAGCCAGTTCATGGGCTTGTCATCACCGAAATTGGCGATGGAGCCCTTGCGGCCAGCCATCAGAACGGTGGTGTCACCAACAGCAACATAGGCTTCCTTGACGGCAAGGGCCGTGGTGAAGGTCGTGATGGGAACGCCATTGTTCTGGCCGGCGTCATCGTCATATTTCAGCTTGAGAACAGCCATGGCCGGGCCGAAGGAACTGTCGGCAACACCGACGAATTTCAGCCATGCATCCACCCGGCTGGTCCAGTCGTGTTCGCTGGGTGCAACACCGTCCGCGTTGGGAATGGTGAAGTCGCTGGTTGAACGGGCAAAGTTGGTAACGATGCTCTGGGTTCCGTAAAAGTCGCCCCACTTGAATTCATAGGCGGCACCGCCGGTAATGATCAGGCAGTTGGTGGACGAGGCAATGGTCAGGCCGGAATAGCCCAGCGCATCGCAAACGTTCAGAGATGTAAGAGTGGTACCCAGATCAGCAGCAAAGGCACCGGTCGACAGACCAGCCATTGCTACAGAACCGAGGATAAGGCTCTTGATTTTCATTTCTTTCCCCAAAGATTTTCTGGCCGAATGGCCGGTGATTACCTACTGCGCCCGCAATCGGGTTAAGGATTCGTATACCATGATTAGTTCACGGAAATGGGCCTTGGTGCAACTGGTTAGTGGCCAATCGGACCGCGGCATTCCCTGTTGTGCGTTCCTGTTGCCGAATTGTCACATTTATTGAGACAAGCTGTCGCAGGAGTGTGGCGACGAACAGGCTGAATCCCTTGATGTTCATACCTCTGCCATTCCGGGCAGTGGTGGCAGATAGCGGGGCTCTTCCTCAACCAGAAAGTGGGCGAAGCGGGTGGCCGCCGGTGGCAGGGGGGCCGTCCTGGGATTGACCAGGAACCAGCGGCGCATGACGGGCAGCCCTTCCATGGTGATGGAAGCGAGGCGACCTGTCTGCAGTTCTGGGGCAACCGTGTGCCCGGAAATCAGGGCCACTCCCAAGCCTGCAATCACAGCCTGTTTTATGGTTTCATTGGAACTGAATTCCAGCCAGTTGCCATAGGCATCGTGCGGGTCCGCAGCAGGACCACTCCCCTGCACGATTGAATCGAGGTAACGTTCCATGAGAATGCGCGTTCCACTGCCCGGCTCGCGCCTTATCAGCGTGTGCTCCAGCAGCCGTGCGGGCGTAACCTCTGGCAAGAGTGCCAGAGGATGGTCGGGGGCGGCAATCAGCACATGGGGATTGGGGCCAAGCCCCCGGGCATCCACTTCCGGTTGGCGGGGGGGACGGCCCATGATGGCCAGATCCACGCCATGTACCCCCAGCTCATGGATCATTTCCTTACGGTTGCCTATCTTCAGCACAACATCAATTTCGGGAAGCATCTGGCGGGCAAGGGCCACGATACGAGGCGCAAAATATTTTCCGGTACTGACCACACCCAGACGGACCGATCCTGCCTGCCCCCGGTTGAGGGCCTGCACCGTGTCCTCTGCCTGCTCAAGGGCCGTTGCAATCTTGAGGGTGGCTGCCAGCACTTCCCTTCCCTGGGCCGTCAGGGCTCCGGCTCCATGTCCCGAACGCACGAGCAGGGGGGCATCAAAGGCGGCTTCAAGCAATTTGAGCTGCGTGGATACGGCCGGAACCGTCAGGTGGAGGGCTTCGGCCGCCCGGGTCACGGACCCGTGGGAGGCAATGGCCTGCAGGGCACGTAACTGTTTGAGGGTGATGCTGCGCAAGTCTGACATAAATTATTTTTAACAGCGCTATCATATATTTCAATTTATTTTTACAATTCCGCTTGCAACACTTGTTGGAACAGCAACAAGGATCCGTGTCGTGAGCGCCCATATCCCCGCCATCGTTTCGCAAGATATCCCTGCCGGCCTCCTTCCTCTGCTGGACGATCTGTGTGCGGCGGCCTGCACCGTCACCGAACATCTGCACGGACCGGAAACCGGACAGGGGCTCATCTGGGAAATCGAGACCGTGTTTCTGGAGGCCATCAGGGGCACCAACGTGCGCTGGTACGATTCCCTGTTCCGCTCCGAGGCCATGGAACTGGCTGAAAGAGGACGTTTCGCCATCACCCTGTTCCCTCTGGACAATGTGCAAAACATGGAAACGGGCTTTCCTTCGGGTACCGTGTTTTCGGTCTATGCGGCCGGGGACAATGCCGAAGAATCCTTTTTGCGCCCGGCGCGGGAACAGCTTGCTGCCGGCTATTTCATTTACGGCTCACGGACCAGTCTGATCGTGACCTTTGGTGCCGGAACATTGCAGTTCAACCTGAATGGTCCCGAACGGCGGTTCGAGCCCGCCTCCCGTATGGGCAATGAAGGTCTGCGTGTTCCGGCGGAAACGGCCGAGTATGCGGTCAACGCGGCCAACTACCGGCACTGGCCCCGTCCCATTCGCGCCTTCGTGGATGATTGTGTGGATGGCACGGATGGACCCCGGGGGCGTGATTTCAACATGCACTGGCTGGATTCGATCGTTGGCGAAGCCCATCGTATTCTGCTCAGGGGCGGCATTTTCCTGAACCCGGCCGGAGATCGGGCATCCGGAACACGCGGACATGCGGACATGCTGCATACCTGCGCTCCGATTGCCTTGATCATGGAGCAGGCAGGTGGCGCGGCCACGGATGGCATCGAGCCGGTGCTGGCCCAGAGGATTTCAGAGCGCGACATGCAGATTCCACTGGTATTCGGTTCGGCAGCCAAGGTCGAAAAGGTCACGACCTATTTTGATCTTCCCGAAAATGAAACCGCTGCCCTGTTCGGCAAGCGCGGACTGTTCAGAAGCTGAAGGATCCTCGGACATGAGCAAGAAACATCCCATCATTTCGGTTACCGGATCCTCGGGAGCAGGCACATCCACGGTCAAGGCGACCTTCGATCAGATCTTCCGGCGCGAGGGTATTACGTCCGTATCCATCGAGGGCGATGCCTTTCACAGGTACAACCGGGCAGAAATGCGCGAACAGCTGGAAACCCGTCTTGCGCAGGGGGACCATTCCTTTTCCCATTTCTCGCTGGAAGCCAACGAACTGGGGGAACTGGAACGGGTTTTCCGCGAATATGGGGAAACGGGTTCGGGGCGGACACGTTTTTATGTCCATGATGAGGAAGAAAGCAAACGGCACGGTGTTCCCCCGGGTGAGTTTACCGACTGGGCGCCGTTCCCGGATGGATCCGACCTGTTGTTCTACGAGGGATTGCATGGGGCCGTGCGCACGGACAGGTACCGGATTGCCGACCATGCGGATCTCAAGATCGGCGTGGTGCCGGTGATCAACCTGGAATGGATCCAGAAGATTCATCGGGACCGGGCTACCCGGGGATATTCCACCGAGGCAGTAACCGATGTGATCCTGCGGCGCATGGATGCCTATGTGAAGTGCATCACCCCGCAATTCACCAATACCAACATCAACTTTCAGCGGGTGCCCGTGGTTGATACCTCCAACCCGTTCATCGCCCGCACCATTCCGACGCTGGACGAAAGCCTTGTCGTGATCCGGTTTGCCAACCCGCGCGGCATCGATTTTTCCTATCTGGTTT